>CAZMMH010000012.1:0-19156 GCA_964567315.1 uncultured Gammaproteobacteria bacterium | reverse complement strand
CGTCGACTATGCTTGCGCCACCACGCAGAACGGGGCGACCGCCAACCGTTCTCGGGCAGGGGCGCCTTCCCCTCCGCCCCACCCGCGACCACGTACTCCCGCCCCGGCGCAAACACCCGGAGGGTCTGCCATGAAAAAATCCGTTGCCGCATTTCCCCTGCTGTTCACCCTGGTGCTCGGCGGTTGCGCCACACCGGGCCAGCCGGCCGGGCACGCCGCCCACGCCATGCCCCAGGTGGGCAACCGCCTGGTACTGGAACGACCGATCCCCCTGGAGCCGGACCAGGTCAGCGTGCTGATCCAGTACGGCAAGCTCACCACCGCGTGGCATGCGGACAAGTATCAGCCGTACTGCAAGCTGGAGATGTGGAGCAAGCTGGACCGGGCGCGGACGATCGAGCCTGACACCTTCACCGTAACCGCGGTGAATCTGGGCCAGTGGTACGTGCAGGCAAGGCCGCCGCAGGAGGGCTTCATCCGGGTGGACGACCGCGAGGACGACGGCGGGCCGATGGCGGTGATCATGTCCACCAAGCTGCGGCTGCACTCGGCGCGGCAGCCGGACGTCTACCGCATGACCTGCTCCGATTGGGACGATCTGCTCCTGCCCCACTACCTGACCAGTGCCGAGATCGCCGGCACCCTCAAGGGGCTGTTCCGGCTGGAGCCGACATCCTGAGCCTCCGACCTGCGCACCGCTCCGCCGCACGCCCTCCGCTTGTCCCCGACAGCGCCCTCGGGTAACCTCTTGCCCGGCTCAATTCCTTATTAAATACATGGTAATTAATCGCAAACGAAAGGGACGAAAATGAAGCTCAGGAAAGCAGGTCTGCTGGTCTTGGCATCGCTGTTCGGGTGGGGCACCGCGGCACACGCGGAAGGAACGGCCATTGGTCTGCATGCCGGACTGCTCGGCTTCGGCCCGGGCGTGACCCAATCGATCGTTGACACGGTCAATATCCGCGCCGAGTACAACTATTTCAGCTACAGCAGCAACCAGACGGAGAGCAACGTCGATTACAGCGCCGACTTCAAGCTGAACAGCGGCGACGTACTGCTCGACTGGTACCCGATGGAAGGAAGCTTCCATCTCAGCGGGGGACTGCTGTTCAACGGCAACAAATTCGACATGACCGGCCGCCCGACGAGCGGCACCTACGACATTAATGGCACCACATACACCGCGGCCCAAATCGGCACGCTGAGCGCAAAGGTCGATTTCGACAGCGTGGCACCGTATCTCGGCATCGGCTGGGGCAACCCGGTGGCCGACGGCGGGCACTGGGGCGTGACCCTCGACCTCGGCGTGGTCTACCAAGGATCGCCCAACGCCAAGCTGTCGGCAACGGGCCCGATCGCCTCGGACGCAACCTTCCAGAGCAACCTCGCGGCGGAGCAATCCAGCCTGCAGAACAGCCTCGACAACTGGACCTTCTACCCGGTCGCCACGGTCGGGTTGAACTACCAGTTCTGAGACGGCGCTATAGCGGCGGGGCCCGGCCGGGCCCGGCCCATCAGTCCGCGCGGTCCCGGTCCTTCATCAGGAAGTAGGCCCCGATCGCGGCGACCACCACCCACAGCACCATGGCGCCCACGCCCATGATCTGCCACAGCCGCTCCATGAACAGCAGGATCACCAGGGCCAGGCCGAGCAGGGCGTTGCCCAACCAGAAGTTGCGGCTCTTTTTCGGGTCTTCCATCGATACCTCGTGCAATGGCACCGCGGGCGGCGGCCCGCGGCGGTAAATCACTCCCGGCGCTCGCCCTCATCGGGCCCATCGGCCTGCTCCTCGGCCAGGGCGGCCCAGCGCGGCTCGGCCTCGCAGCTGCAGCAGTCGTCCGACGCCTCGACCTCGGCATGCATGCTGAGGTGGCGGCGCGACGGGGTGCGCGGGGCGGGCCGCGGCCGGCGCCCGGGGTTGTTCGCCTTGTCGTCCGGCATGCTGTCCTCCTTGCCGGCGACCGGCGGCGGGGCGTCAGGTCCCGCCGCGCAGTCCCAGCGGATCGAGCGGATCGATGGCGTCCTTGAACGGCCGCTTCCGCTCCAGGTGGGTGAGCTGGTAGACGGTGCCGATCCAGTTGTTGAGCACCGCCTCGGCGCTGTCGTGCCAGGTGTTGTCGAGCTCGGCGGCGACCACCGCCTCGGGAAACTCGGGCACCGGATGACCGCCGGCCATGGCCGCGTCGACCCGCTCACGGTGCTCGTCGAAGATGGCCTCGATCTGCGCACTGAAGTAGTGCTCCGGGAACGGCGGATAGTCGCCGCGCCGGCCCGCGGCGTAGCGCAGCACCTCGCGCTTGTACTCCTTGAGCAGGCTGATGACGTCGTATTCCGGATGGCCCTGGAAGAAGACCAGCCGGAACAGGTCATCGCTGACCGCCAGATGCACCCCGGCCTCGGCACTCTCCACCAGCGCCTCGCAGCCGGCGGCGGCGAACTGCGCGGGGAAGATTTCGTTGAAGCGCGAGTGGGGCACGTCGAAGCGGGTGTTCATCCCCGCCACCAACGGGTGTTTGCGGTCGGTGACCCGGTGGGGATAGACCCCCCAGCGCTTGCAGCCAAGCGGGCGCCGCTTCTGGCCGTAGCGGAACTCCATTACCGCGTGGGTGGCGAGGCAGGAGCACAGCGTCGAGGTGACGTTGTCGTAGGCCCAGTCGATCACCTCATTCAGCGGCTTCCAGAACGGCTGGTTGGAGAGCTCGTTGCCCTCCACGTTGGCGCCGGTGATGATCAGCGCGTCCAGCCCCTCGGCGCGGATCTGGTCGAAGGTCTCGTAGTACTGCTCGACGTGGGCGCGCGCGTCGTCGCCCCGCGGCAGCTCCGCGAGGGTGAACGGATGGACGTAGAACTGGGCGATCTGGTTGCTCTCGCCGATCAGACGGAAGAACTGCCGCTCGGTGGCCGCCAGGGCGGCGTCCGGCATCATATTGAGCAGGCCCACGTGCAGCTCGCGGATGTCCTGGTGCACCGCCACGTCCCGCGGGATGACGGTCTGCCCCTCCTTGACCAGGCGGCCGAAGGCGGGAAGTTGCGTATTGGCGACCAGAGGCATCGGCTGCGGCTCTCCAGGGCTCAGGAACGGCGGGCGATGGCGCGCTCGACCAGGGCGAGGAAGTCCTCCTCGCTCGTCACCTGCGCCAGCTCGTCGGTGGTAATGGTGTAACCGTAACGCTCGATGATCGCCTCGTAGCGCGGGATGCGCGCGTAGAATAGGTGGCGGAAGACCCAGCGCACGAAATCGTCGGGATCGATCAGCGCCACGTAGTCGAGACCCCGTTCGCGCATGTATTCGGCCAGCTGCTCGTCGAGGAACTCGGGGCGGTAGTAGAGCGGTTTCGGCGCGGCCTCGGCGCGCCGGATCAACTCGCGCTCGTCGTTCTCGTTGGCCTTGATGTAGAGGAACAGGGTGTGCGCGGCGAGCGCCTCCAGCACCGCCTCGTCATCCAGCTCGCAGACGCTGCCGCCGGCATCGTTGATGAAGTGGCGGTAGCCGTAGATGCGCCGGGCCTTGTCGATGAAATGGGGCACGTCGTGCAGCGCGGCCAGCTCGGCCTCGCGGTGCAGGGCCTGGCGGCGCTTGAACTCGGCCAGCGACAGGCCGCCCTGCTCCGGGTTGCCGAGTTTGCCCATGAAGGTGGAGACCGGCTTCAGGTGATCCACGGTGATGTTGTTGCGGATGTAGATCGAGTCCGACTGCAGCAGGTCGCGCAGAAACGGCACCTGCATTGCCTGCTGCTTGATGTTGTCGAGGATCGCCTCGTCCAGGTAGCGGGTGCCGATGCGGTAGTCCACCGAGTAGTGGAACCAGTGGCTCGAGCGCAGGATGTTGGACAGCCGGGTCTTGCCCACCCCGGACATGCCGAGCAGGGTGATGCGCTTGTTCTCCCATTGGCGGAACTGCTCGACGCTCAACTTCACGACGCGGCCTCTCCAGTCACGTGAAGGCGCCATTGTAGTGGATCGCCCCGGCCGCCGCGACGCGCGGGAGGTGTGAAGCCGGTCACAGACAAAATCCGCCGACGATGTTTGGCGGGGCATGAGTATGATTCACTGGAGGTCTTAGAGACCGGAGTCCGTTGCTGATGGAAAAACCCGCCCCACCGGGGCTGCCGCCGCTGGCGGTGGACCTCAACCAGGCCGTGTTCGTGCTGTCCGACGCCCTCGACTTCGTCGGCGTGGACGACCTGCGCCACGGCAAGCGGGTCGCCTACATGTCCCTGGAGTGCGCCGCCGCCGGGCTCGGCCTGGACGACCCGGCCCGCGCGCGCCTGTGCCAGGCGGGCCTGATCCACGACATCGGGGTCTCCTCCACCCGGGTGCACCGCCACCTGGTCAACGAGCTGGAGTGGTCCGACGCCCAGGATCACTGCCAGGTGGGCGCCGAGCTGCTCGAAGGCTTCGCGCCGCTGGCCCACATGGCCGGCATCATCCGCTATCACCACACCCACTGGCGGGCGATGGGCGACAGCGGCCTGCCCTATCAGGACGCGCTGCTGGCCAACCTGATCTTCCTCACCGACCGGGTCGACGCCCTGCGCGCGCAGCAGCTCGAGCAGGGCAACTCGCACCCGGAGGCGGTGGTGCGCTCCACCATCAGTCGCTTCGCCGGCGACTTCTTCGCCCCGCAGTTGGTCGAGGCCTTCCTCGGCGTCAGCAGCGGCGCGGGTTTCTGGATCGGCCTGGAACGGGGTAACCTGGACGCCTACTTCGCCTCCCACCTGCCCCGCTGCCAGGCCCGCCGGCTGGACCAGAGCGAGGCGCGCGGGCTGGCCAAGCTGTTCGCCCACGTGGTCGACGCCAAGAGCCACTACACCTTCCGCCACTCCGAAGGGGTCGCCCGCCTGGCTGCCCTGCTGGCGCAGCGGCGCGGGATCGAGGGCGAACGCCTGGCGCTGCTGGAGATCGCCGCCCTGCTGCACGACCTGGGCAAGCTGCGGGTGCCGGACGAGATCCTGGAGAAACCGGCCAGCCTGGATGTGAGCGAGTGGCACGTAATGCAGCGCCACAGCCTGGACTCCCACAACATCCTGGAGCGGATCGACGGCCTCAAAGAGGTGGCGGAGTGGGCCGGCCTGCACCACGAGACCCCGCGCGGCGACGGTTATCCCTTCGGCTATCGCGATGCCCAGGTGCCCCTGGAGGCGCGCATCATCTCGGTGGCCGACGTGTTCCAGGCCCTGGCCCAGGAGCGCCCCTACCGCAAGCCGCTGGCGCCCGAGGCGATCCTCACCGAGCTGCGTCGGCAGGCGGCCCTCGGCCACCTCGACCGGGAGGTGGTCACCATGGTCTCGGGCGATCTCTACGCCTGCTGGCGGGCGGCGGTCGGGGCCTGAGGGGCCAGCCCGCCGGGGCTCAGTCGCCCAGCCAGCCCCGGGTTTCGGGCAGGAAGTGGGCCAGCCCCTCCAGCACCCCGGCGCTGTAGTTGCCGTTCATCCCCAGGAAGTCGCCCCGCGCCAGGTAGAGCCGCTCCGACTGGCCGGTGGCCGCCAGTGCCGCCCCGGCCTCGTCCCGCACCTCCGGGTGGGCGTTGGCCACCAGCACCGCCTGCAGGCCGCTGGTGAGGACCGGCAGGTCGTTGCCCGAATCGCCGGCGAAGACCGTGCGCGCCTCCGGGATCTCCAGCCGCTGCATCAGGAAGCGCACCGCGTGCAGCTTGGTCGCCCGCGCCGGCAGCACGTCCAGCAGCCCCACCTGTGCCGCCTCGTCCACGCTCCAGATCAGACTCGCGTGCACCCCCTTGCCCGCCAGCCGCGCCTGCATCTCCGCCAGCAGCTCGTCCCGCTCCAGCCGCTCCGGGGTGTAGTAGCTGAGTTTGAAGGTATTCTGCTTCTCCGCCTCCTGCTCGCGCAGCGGATCGAGGTCACGGAACAGTGCCGCCAGGTCATCGCGGGAGGCCCCGGCCCAGTCGGGGGCGATCTCCTCCGCCCATTCGCGCCACGGCTGCCAGTGTTCGCCGCTGACCTCGAAGATGGTGGTGCCCACGTCGCCCACGGCGAAATCGGGCACGGGAATGGCGTATTCGCGGATCGCCTCCCGCAACAACGCCTCGTGGCGGCCGCTGACGTAGGCGAGCAGCAGAGCGGGATGCCGGGCCAGCCGCCGCAGGCGGGGCCGGGCCTCGGCGGACTCCGGCTGGGCGCCGTTGGGCAGGAGGGTGCGGTCGAGGTCGCTGCAGAGAAGGATTCGTTCGCTCATGGGGCCATGCTAACGGCTCGGGGCCGGCCACGGCAAAAAGGCGCTGACGCCTAACGCATAAGTCCCATCTTTTCGAGATCGGACGTAACCTGCTTGCCCGCGCCTGCGACGATGTCGCGTTTCTTCCGGCCGATGACCAGCTTGGCAACGAAGCGGGTAATGCAGTTGTGCTGCTTGAAATACTGCGAGACCAGCCGGTCGACTACCACGTCGACCCGGTCTTCCACCTGCCGCAACAGCTGGGCAAGGTCCTCCCGCGAATAGCTCGGCCAGGGAGGAGACGGACACTCCTTCTCGGCCGCGCCGACAAGGGGAATGATCGGCAGGAGTCGCTGCCCGTCCTTGACGACCGGCTGCCGGTGGCCATCGCGCACGCAGTATTGCTCCCGTGCCTGGGCACTCCAATCCTTGAACAATTCGTTGTTTTCCGGCAGGGCGAAATGGTCGCGGAAGAACTTCTGTGCATTCCGGCGGCCGAGAAAGTAATCGTGCGCGCGGAAGCTCCGCTTGAGGAAGCCGCCGAACCCGCCCAGTGACCCGGACGCAATCGGGTAGGTCGCATCGGCGCGACTCGGCGCGATCATGAAGCGCGAATACACGTCGTCCTTGGCCGCAAGCATCAGCTCATCCGGCTTGAAACGCGCCTGCTCTTTCAGCGCCCCGAATAGCTGCAACGCGGTTTGCAGGAGGTCCGGAGCCGGGGCGTACTCGCGCTCGAAAGGCGCGTTGTTGGGAAACGGATCTATCAGCAGGACCGCCTTGTTGGCCAATTCGCCCAAACGGGCATTCCTGTGCTGCGGTCCCGCCAGGACTCGCCGGGCGAGTTCCAGCGGCTCGTTGTTCATGACCCCGCCGTCGACGCACTGGAAAGCGTAACGAAATTCCGGCTCGAGCTTGCCCCATTTCACCGGGATGGGCGAATAGCTCACGCACTGGTGGGGATTCGCGCTTTCGGGCGTCGGCAGCGGCCATTCCCGTGAACTGTACCAACCGGGTATGCCGCCCCCCGGAATGACGTGCTCCAGCTCCCGCGGCGCGAGCCCAACCGGAAACGCCCCGGAGGCCAGGGCGGCCCGGCTCAATATCTTCTTTTCGGGCGAGGCCGGCTTGCCGAAATCGGCCCAGCTCATCGTGTAGCGGTCGGGCAGTCCACCACCGCCGGTGTCGTTGATGCGGAACCGCACATAGTCGGCGTGCAACGACATCTCATAGAGCTCAGGCTTGTTGCTCTGGATCCCGAACGCATAAGGCACACCGCGCAGGTTGGTCACGGTCAATATGAGCTCGAAATTGTCCGCCAGGTAGGGGCGCCTGGTCGGCCGCGGCGTGACCTGCACGCCGCTGTCGGCGATCTCGGGCAGGACGGACGAGTCCAGCAGGGAGACAACCTTGTTCTGCGGGTTCTCCAGATCCCTGCTCTCGAGCAGCCTGGAAATGTCGATTCGTTCGACCCAGCTGTCGAACAGCTTGTTCCGCCCCTGGTGCCTGGCCGCCGCATCCTCGTCGGCGATGGGAGGCTGATCCGAACCCAGGTACGCGGCGGCCAGCGCGGCGGTCATTCCACCTGCCGACGCGCCGGAAAATACCGACAGTCTGACGTCGTGAGGCGGTGCCAGGGGGTCCGTGCCTTTCGCCGCATACCAACAGTCCAGGGCCTGGACCATGAAGTCCACCACGCCGCCGGTGTAGGCACCGGCGGAGATCGCGCCCGCGCCGACCAACCCTATCTCAAACGTCGTGCCTTTCATGACCGGCCCTCCGTGGTCCAGACGGAAATCCTTCGGCCTTGGTCACCGAAGCTACCGAAAGGTTAGACCAGTCAGCGGAGTTCCTGCAGCCAGGAACGCGCTGCGACGCTTGCGCGACCTCACGTAAAAGGCGACCGCCGACTTGTCGGCCCCGCATTCGACCACGCGGCCGAGCGACGAAAATCACCGACGCCCAGGCGCAGCGGGGACAGGGTCGGGTTCTGCAATCAGGTATTGCCCAATTGCGGGGCCTGACCCTCACGTCCCGCGGCGGAACGGCCGCCGGCTACAGCAGCGCGTGGCGGAGCCAGCCGGTGACGACGACCAGGGGCAGCGCACGCCGACCGACACTGGCGAGATCGCGGCGCGAGGTGTTGGCGACGAGGAAGCCGACGGCCGCGGCGATCCCCAGCAGCGCCACCGGGTGGCGGCGGAAGCCACTTCTCGGGCTGGCCTTCTCGGCGGCGGCCCGGAAGCGCGCCTTGGCCTCGCTTACGCTGAGCGGCTCTTGCGAACGATCAGCCATGCCAACACCCCCGCGGTAAGAAATGCCGCGCCAGCCCCGATCAGTGAGGCGCAGATCGGCCCGACCCAGGCATCCAGCGCCTGATAGGCGGCCCAAAGCAGCATCACCGCGCCGATCAGTAGCAGGACGAAGACCACGCCGACGCCCGCCAGCAGCAGCGCCGTGCCGACCATGGACCGCCGCAGTGCGCGCCCTTCCGCCTCCAGCAGGTCCAGCAGCGCGATGATCAATTCGCTCAGTGGTTTGCCCTCACCCCGAGCACCTTGGCCAGGAGAAAGCCGATCCCGAACGCGGTGAGCAGACTGGTGCCCGGATGCTGCGCCACCTGCTGCTCGACGTTGGCCGCCGCGACGCGGCCGCGCCCGAGCACCTCGTCGAGCTTTTCCACCGCCTCCTCCCAGACCCTGTGCGTCTCTTCCTCGACGCGCTCCCGGCCGCTCTGGGCCTTTTCGGAGGCGACGCCCTTGATCGCCTCGGTGACCGCGGACAGGTCCTCGCGCACCTTGGCGAGGTCCTCGCGCAGGGCGTTGAGTTCGTCGCGGATCGGATCGCCCTGCTTCGTTCCAGTTGTCTGCTCTGCCATGATGACCTCACTCCGGCGCCGACGGCGCCGCGTCTTGCGACCAACCCCGCGCGCCGTTTGCGCCCGGTCTGGTCAAACTTTAGCCCAAAACCCGGAAGGTTTTGGGCAATCTCCGGCCGGTCACGCCGAAACGGGTGCGCCGGCCAGGTGGCACGGCGACGAAGATCGCCGACGCGGGCCGCCCACCGCTCCATGGTGTGGCAATACCAGGGGGCGGGATCGACAAACCCGGCCCTTGAGGCCCAGGGGAACGGATACGGGCCATGCGTGGTCTAATTCAACGAATTGCATCCGGAACGCCGGTTGGCCGGATCGCCCCTTCACGCGCGATTCGCCCTTCCTCCGAGCCCCGAACGGCCTCACAATCGCCGGAAGCCCATTTGCGTCCAATACCACCCCTTTTCGCCACCCGCCGTGTTCGCATGAAAACCCCGAAACGAATCCAACCCCTGATCGAAGACGGTCTGGTGGACGAGGTCCTCCGCCCGCTGATGAGCGGCAAGGAGGCCGCCGTCTACATCGTGCGCTGCGGCACCGAGATCCGCTGCGCCAAGGTCTACAAGGAGGCCGCCCAGCGCAGCTTCAAGCGCGCGGTGCAGTACCAGGAGGGGCGCAAGGTACGCAACAGCCGCCGCGCCCGGGCCATGGAAAACGGCTCCCGCTTTGGCCGCCATCAGCAGGAGGCGGCGTGGCAGAACGCCGAGGTCGCGGCACTCTATCGCCTGGCCGATGCCGGGGTACGGGTGCCCAAACCCTACGGCTGCTTCGACGGCGTGCTGCTGATGGAACTGATCACCGACGAAGAGGGCCAGGTGGCGCCGCGCCTCGGCGACGTCACCATGTCCGCCGAACAGGCGCTGGAGGACCACGCGCTGCTCATGCAATACGTGGTGCGCATGCTCTGCGCCGGTCTGGTCCACGGCGACCTGTCGGAATTCAACGTGCTGGTGGACAGCGACGGCCCCGTGATCATCGACCTGCCGCAGGCGGTGGACGCGGCGGCCAACAACCACGCCCGCTGGATGCTGGAACGGGACATCGACAGCATCACCGCCTACTACGCCCAGTACGCCCCCGAGCTGTTCGAGACACGCTACGCGAAGGAGATATGGCTGCTGTACGAAAAGGGCGAGCTGCATCCGGATGTCGAGCTGACCGGGGTTTTTGAGGAACAGCTCCAGGACGCCGACGTGGACACCGTGCTGCAGGTGATCCAGGCGGCCCTGGAGGAAGAGCTGGAGCGCAAGGCGCGCCTGGACCGGGCGGACCGGGCGGATTGAGCCTCGACCGGGGATCCCCGGCGGATCCTGCCGTCGCGTTCATTCCGGCTGCGCGACGAAAATCACCGACGCGGGCAGCCCTGTCTTCGGGTGCTGGGGTTCACGCGTCTCCAGCAGGCAAAGTCCGCAGTCCCGAAACAGTCCCACCCAGCCCTCGAGCGTGCGGAAATACCACGGGGCTGGGTCGGTGAACGCCGGATCGAAGCCGGCCCAGGAGCCTTCCCGCCAGCCGTCCCGGTAAGGCAGGTCGCCGCAGGCTGTGACTGGATGCAGGGTCTGGATGATCAGGGCACCCTCCGGGTTGAGCAAGCCGGCGGCGGCACGCACCACACCTTCGGTCGACGCCTTGCCTATCAGCGAGAAGTTGCAAACGGCCGTATCCACCTTCAGGTCGAAGGCGCCGGCGGCAAGCGCCTCGTAGCTGAGCCGGAGAAACTCGCCGCCGCCGGCCTGGGCAGCAGCATCGACCAGTTCCGGAATGGCGTCGATTCCAATCACCTGGACGCCTCTGGCCGCGAGTTCCCGGGCAAGCCAGCCCTCGCCGCAGCCGATGTCCAACGCGGTGCGCGGCGCCCGCGCCAGAATCGCCTCGATGACGGCAGCGTCGGTAACCTGCCTCCGGCTTTCGATTCGGCCCTCGCGGACGGCCGCGATCCAGGGTGCCGCGTTCCTGGCCCAGGAATCCACAATCTTGCCGTCACTGATCGGGTCGGCCGCCATTCCCTCTCCTCAGGGCGCCGCCGGCGTCCGGGACCGTTGCTCCACCGGACCCCTCAGATCCACAGCAGGGTACCGATGAAGGTGATGGCACCGAGCACGATAGCCAACGCGATCGACACATAGCTGTAGCGATAGAACACCTGCGACCTGGCGATGGCGCCGGTCAGGCGTTCGCCCATTTCGTGCAACGCGGCCTGCGGAATGGCCTCGGGCTGGGAGAGCAGGATCTGCCGCTCGTCTGCCAGCAGCGCGAGCTGTCCGTCCACCGCAAGGCGAAAGCAGTTCATGATGTTGCCCGCTCCGAGCAGCAGGAGAAAAACGCACACCCCCAGCGCGACACGGACGAGCAGGCCCGCCACCGCCACCTTGTCGAGCGCCAGGCCGGCCGACACCGCGATCGTCACCACGCCCCCGACCGCACCGCTGAAAAGCCGGGTATTGATCTCCTTCTGCCGGAGATCGAGCTCATCCTTCCAGGCGTTGATGTACTTCAACGCCTCGTCCTTCGGAACCGTCTGCTGCGCCTCCATAGGGCCCTCCCTGTCTGTTGCAGAACGGGGCCACGCCCCGCGCACGAATACGTTAAAAGTGGTCCGATTCCTGTCTTTCCTCTCTCGGCGGCAGGCGGCGCATCGCCGCCTTCCACGGGGGCGTCTTCCACTCCGGATGGCCCTTCCAAACCGCCTTCAGCGCAGCGATCCAGCGCCGGTACGCGCCGAAAGACGGCAGCCAGGGCGTATGGGCCAGCTCGAAATGGATGCCGGTGATCGGATCGTTGAAGAATACTGCGTAGTAACCCGGCGTATAGACCGAATATTCCGTGGGCGGCTCGGTCACCGGAACGTCGTTCCTCAGCAGGAATTCGCGGTGGAACTCGTCCACCTCGCGCCGGTTCCGCGCCCAGAGCGCGATGTGGTGAATCCCAGTGGCGTGCGCCTCCGGCTCCAGTCTGTCCCCGGTCTGCGCCGGCTGGATCCCGATGTAGCTGTGGAAGAACGGGAACCGCGCCATGTAGTAGGTCGAACGGTAGCCGATATCGAGGGTCCAGAAGCTCTTGTAGCCGAGCCATCCGAACATGCGGTCGAAGAACTGTACCGACGCCTCGTAGTCCAGCACCGAAAACTCGACGTGGTGAACACCGGCAATACGCATTCGGGGGAACCTCCTGTTGTCCCTCGGAGCCGACCGTGGCAGAGCTTCATGCCACGGGTGGGCAGGGTGGAAACGCGGGCCCTGCCGCTACGTCGCGTTATGAGGCGACCTGTTTCTTTCCCGCGCTCTTGGGCGTGGCCTCGGGAACGCAGTTCTTCTTCCTGCCGTACGCCTCGACCGCAACGGCCGTACCGGAGGTCAATTCCGTCTTGTAGCGATCCTGGCCCTTGGTGCCGACGACCTTCCAGTACGAGACCACGTGCCAGTTCTGCTCCATCGTCGAGAGCAATTCCAGGCGCTTCACCTGCCCCACCGCTTGGACGACGGCGGGGCTGGCTGCCAGTTCGGCCGTGATCGCCTTGTACGGATTGGTCAGAAGGTAGGGGCCGGCCAGCAGCGACACGAAGGCTATGGAGAAACAAAACAGCAAGGCAAATCGCAACCGCGGCATATAGAGTGTGCGCACCGACGCGCGGTATGGCTGAAGGGAAAGCGCCTCCCGCGTGCCGGGGTGATGGAGGAGCGCGACGAGCGCCAGGACCGCCAGGCCATAGACGACGCCGAGGGCCATTGCCGGCCACGGCATTCGCCACGACAGGGGAATGGTGGTGGCGGTATGCAACTGCACGGCGGTAACCGCCAGAAAGAGCAGCAGGGCGGGCAGCAACGAAAAGAACGCCGTGAAGTAGAACTGGACGATCTTGTAGTCCGTCCTGTTCTTCCTGAGAAGAAAGATGCCCGCCACGATGTAGAGCACCGACCCGCCGGAGAAGCTGCCGCCGGTCGCGATCGCGTATCCGAGCAGTGCCGTTTCGAACGTGCCGAGTAGGATCAGCAGCCAGGCCGCCCATTTCAACGTGTTCTGCGAATCATCCATGTCGCTCTCTGTCTCCTGTGATCAACCATCCGCATCCAGTCTAGTGCCTGGTGCCGAATGCTACACCTTACGTCCTCCTATTGCGGCCTCTCGCGCGTCAGGCAGATTGTGGCCGAAACGCACCGCGGAATTATAAAGGGGACGCGTTGCTTGCATCCTTCGTAACTCGCCCCGTACCGGGCCTGAAGCTCCCGTTCCTCGAAATACCTGAGATTTAACAGATTCACCGGAACAACCACGAACAAGGTGCCCAGGGCGAGGTAGGCGGCGAGTTATGGGTGTCCTTACTTGTCCCCGCCACGAGCACCGTCGAACGCCTGAAGGAATTTGGTCCGGACGCGGCACCGGCGCATGGCAGCGTTCGGTGACAACGCGATTCTTGTCGTCGCAGGAAACCTGTTTTCAATTCATGGCCGGGGCAAAGCGCACGATTCGCCCGCCGCGGTAGGTGTAGCCGTGGGGCGAAATCGAATAGGCCTCGCCACTGTAAAGCTCGGTCGCAACTTGCCGTGCAAGCTTGAGCGCCGCTGCATCTTCGCTGCCGACCAGCAGCAAGATGTTTCGCGCCGGCACGAATGCGACCACCTGCCCCTGCAGGCCGAGCCGCTTGGCATCCCAAATAGCGCCCGTCAGCAGCGCCGAGGACTCATAGACGTCGTCAGCGACGAAACGGACGATGCGACCGCGCCCGTGAGTGTCCAGGGTGCCGAACGAGGCGTGGGCGTGTTCGAGGTAATCGTTCAGGTTCTTCCTGGCGACCGCATTGAGGTGCCGCCTGTCGAGCCCGAGCTTTTTCATCTCCTCCCCGGAGAGGAAGCGCATGCTTTGGGGGGTATCCACGACATAGACGACGTAGAGCTCGTCGTTGAGGGCCGCGTAAACGAACGGCGACGCCGTTTTCTCGTGGCCGGCAGCCGCGACCTGCCTTTTCGCCGTAGCCATATAGTCGCGCGACTTGATGATCGGCATCAGTGCCTTGGTCTCGGCAGGTGCAAATAGTCTCGCGCCGGCCTTGAGCGATGCCACCCGGTCGTCCAGCAGCTGGTTGAAGCTCCGCTCGCCAGAGGCGTAGGCCCGATAGGCGTTGTCGAGAAAGATATCGAGCGCCTGGCCGCCGATATTGCCCGCGTGCAGATGGAGCTTGCCGACGACCTTGAACGACGCGCCGGGAACACGCTGGCTGAGCGCGGTGCCGAACTCGCGGGTGAATTCCGCCTGACCCTTGGGTGGCGGCGCGGCAAGGGCCGGCAGCATGACCAGCAAAAGCACCGCCAGCAAAATCCGTTTCATCCCTTTCCCCCAATAGGCGCGATCGCGCCGAGCAACGCCTCCGGAAATCCGTCGCTCCTTTTGCCTCTTCTGTATTGCTACAAGGAACGTCAGCCAGCTTGGCGCGGAATCCAAACCTCCAAAATGCCTCGCGGCAACTGCTTGGAACTCGTGACCAAAACGGCGCTGTCGGGTCCGGCTTTTAGGCCAAGGCGTTTGGCCAGTTCATCGGCAGTTTTGACGGCGAGCGACTGCTGTTCCGGATGGTAATAACGGATTTGCAGGCGCGACGGCACATCCCCGACCTTGTCGATCCCGGGCACCTGATAACCCAACTCCGTCAGCGCGCCCTGCACCTTTGACGCCATCTCCTTGCCGCCGGCCGCGTACTGCACGTATACGGTGAAGTCGGACGGCTTGTCCGCCGCAGGGCGCGGTTCGCCTCTCTGCACGACGGCGGCCAGCGCATCCTGTACGCCCGCGACCGCGGCGAGACTCTTCATCCGGCCGGGGTCGTCGACACCACTTGGCGGAGGAATCCTCGATTGCTCCGCCTTCAACACCCCCTGCACCGCGGTCGGCGCCACGGCGGCGAGAACACGCAGATTCAGGGCCGCGGCTTCGGGGTGTCTCGTCAGATCGAAAAGCTCGCGATTCTGAAAATACATGTCGATGACTTTTACCCCCCAGTCGTGCTGTTCCTGTGCCTGGGCCTCGATTCTTGCGCGCTTGGTCTCCTCGATCGAAGCCTGCTGCTGGACGTAGCTGAACATGGCCGCAATAAGACCGACTACCAAAGTGGCCAGGGTCGGCAGCCATTTTTTTGCGAATGAGTGATCGAGGTCAAGCCGCCGCTCCTCGAGACGCAGGCGCCGCTCCTCGGGGGTGGGGTGGGAAGTGCCGTTCTGTTCGCCGTCTTCCATCGCTCAGCTCCAAAATGCATCCGTACGTCCGTGAGCCGTCGGACCAATGATGGGTACCCCGTCACCAGCCCGTCCCTTGACCGCAACACCGATTGCCGGCCGCGTGCGGCTGGATCGCTATAGTTCGATATTAGGCTCGATGCGCGCGGTGCGTGCTTTTGCAAGCGCCGCCTTCTTCCTGTTGGCGGGCATCAACAGAACCAGCACGACGGGTGCCAGAATGCCATAGGCTTGCATTCCCAATAACGGGATCAGGTTTTGCGTATCGCCTTCAAGCAGCGCGAGCGTCTGATAATTCATGTACAAATATGTTCCGTTGATCAACGCAACAATGATGAGCAGCAATTTGAACAGTAGAAGACCGCCACCTGTGGTTGGGTATGTACCCGATTGCAGCATGCGCCTATTCACGTAAAAGGTGACAACAAACAATATTCCGGCGACCAGAAATGCCACCAAGGCGACGTTTAGGTCGGAACGTGAGAAAAGCGCCGACCCAGCGAGCGCAGACAATGTAAGCACAATCAGAAGCAGACGTAATGCTCTCAGTTTCATTGTTATTTACCCGAAAACCCGACTATGAACTCGACCACGGAACACCCGGGACATGGTCCCGATATGTTATGCGCCGCCGCGGCAAACAGCAGCATTCTTGGCTCACCTCAAGCCGGTGCAAATAGCCAAATGCCGCCGATCAAAACCCCGAAAATGAACACCATCCAGAGGACACCGAAGGCGATGCGCTTGAACGATGTCGTCTCATACAGCCCGGCTTTGGCGCTTTTGCCGAACGCCAATCGATAGCCACCCACGAGAAAGAACGCGTACCCGGCGACGATAGGCAGAAATGCCGCCTTCATCCACTGTGGCTGGTGTTGCAGAAACATAAGGACCAACCCGCCAACCGCGAAGCAGCACGCCCCGATCCCTACCGTGATCGCGCCGCTGACCCGGACCTGCCGGCTGGTGGCGTCTGCGGGGGGAGCGAACGCCGTCGACGCCGCGCCCAGTGCAGCCCCCGCAGCCGTAACAATCCCCTTCATCATGTCCGTCTCCTGATAGGCCAACGTGACGTTTCGGCGCCAGGTCTGGCATTTGGGGAAACAAAAAGAAAAAAAGTGAAAAAAAGGGACACCCAAATTTCTCGTCAACCAAGTCGCAAGTCGTGGGTGTCCGATATTTTTAGCCCCCACCGTCGTCGCGCATAGGCAGGGGCCTGGCGGCGGTGGACCCGGCTACAGGTCATTGAGGTATTTCCGAAAAGACGGCGTAAACCAGTGCGCCAGCTCGTCGAGCACGTACGGAACATAGGCGTTGGTCCTTTTCCAGGACATCGCCCAACCGGCCCATTTGTCCGATATCTCCCGGTCGCGGATCCAGCCCTTGCGCTTCGCCAGGAAGGCCTGTTCGAGGATTTCCAGTCCCGCCCGGGTGAAGCGGTAGCAGTTTTTTTCGCTCTCCGACATCCGGCTCCAGATCGGCCATGATGCGCCGTCACGCTCACCTTTCAGAGAATCGAACAGCGCTTTTCGTTCGGCGCTGATCCCGCGCCAGACGTTGTCCAAGCCGTTGTCTTCAGAGCCCTTCCACAGCAGCCCGGTGAATTTCTCCTCCAGCGACTGGAGCGTCTTGTACTCCTCCAACAGCCGCTCCTTCTTCATTTGGACCGCCAGGAACAGCACCGACGCGATACCGGCGATATAGCCCAGCTCCTCGAGAACGACCTTTACCTGATCCAGGTTCATACGATCTGCATGTCTCCTTGGAAAACGGAGTCTGTTCTTTTTATCAGGCCTTCCTCGCAACGACCAAATACTTCAGCCCGTCATAGACCTCATGCTGCTGCACGCCGGTCACGCTTGGCGGCACCGGCGGCGGGACCTTGTTGAACCCAAGATTCACCCGCGGCAACACACGGCGCCCGACGGGAAACAAAAAAGGGACATCCAAATTTCTCGTCAACCAAGTCGCAAGTCGCGCAAGTCGTGGGTGTCCCACATGTTGCCCGTCAGGTGAACACCGGCGTGTCTTCCGTATGCCGGCGGCGCAACTGCGCGAGCATTTCCTTCTCGGTCAAATCGGCGGCCCAGGCGGGACGCAACTGGAAATGGGGTGCGTCCTTGAAGGACTTCCAGCTGCCGCCCCACTCCAGTCCCAGGTCGGCGCCGAGGGCACCGACCGCGTTGTATTTCGGCGACTCTGGCAGGTAGCGGCTGCCCTCGAACACGCCGATGTCGAAAGCGATCCCGAAATTGTGGTTCGAATACCCACCACGTGCGTTGGTCACCTTGGGCCCGGGCACGATCCGGCCCTGGGCGTAGAGCGCGTCCTGTTCCGCGTAGGTACGCAGCCCACTGATCACCTTGATGCGGATGCGCGCCGATGCCGCCTTCTGCACCAGGGCCCGTGCGATCGGCCGCACCTCAGGCAGGAGGGTGGCAATGTTCTTCTCGCTGCGAACGTCGACCACATCCACCTCGGTATCGGCTGCCTGCCCCTTCGCCCCGGAGCCAACCACGAAGGCATAGATGGCGCCCCACGTCTCCGGGCCGGCCCGCCCGTCGACCTGCACGCCGAGCTTGCTCTGGACCGCCGAAATCATTTCCTCGATCCGCATGGCGACTTTTCTCCTTGATGACGGGATTTGAACGCACCAGTGACTTCGATGGCGGCCCGGCGAAGCGCGTAATCCACCTTTTTGACAATCCGCAATCCGGCCGCCACTTTTCGCCCCTACCGCCTAAAATAAAGCGGAAACGCGGTTGGCGCCATCTGCGCCCTCGCGTCCTGCCAAGGACCGACCCAAAAGGAGAACCTTCGTGAAAGAGCTAGTCTGGGACAACTCACTCAGCGTCCAAGTCCAGGAAATTGATGAAGATCACCGCCGGCTCGTGGACCTTTTCAATATTCTCAACCGTGCGATCGCGCAGGGCGAGGCGGGCAAATACGTCGAGGCGGTGATCGAAGAACTGCTCGCCTGCACCGCCTGGCACTTCAAACACGAAGAACGTCTGATGCTGAAATACGACTACGCGCAAGTGGCCGAGCACAAGGCGGAGCACAAGGAGTTGATTGAAAACGCCCAGACCCTGCAGCAGAAGTTTCTTCAGCAGGGCAAGTCGTTGTCGAACGAAGACATCGAATATCTTGAACACTGGCTGACCGGCCACATCTTCGATTCCGACATGGAGCTCGGTAAGTATCTTTGCGAAGCAATGTGAAATGAGAGGCGGCAGACCACGTTATCTGTCCATGACAGAACATCGAGGGCGGCGTGACACGTGGACTGGCGAGAAGTGATCCATGGCACCATCCTTACGCCATACGGGGAATTCCATGGGTCCGAATCTACCGCCGCACCTACCCCCACGCAACTCCCCGAGCCATCCCTGATATTCTTTGCACCTCGGCGCATTTGCGCGAGGCAGGGCTTTGATTTTGTGTTTGATCCCCTCACCCGGGCCCTCTCCCTGGGGGAGAGGGGACGGGATTTGAGCTGTTGTCATGTTGTTCGATGAACCTTTGATCCAAGCCACCCTGCTGCGCCGCTACAAGCGCTTCCTCGCCGACGTGGAACTGGCCGACGGGACGGTGGTGACGGCCCACTCCTCGAACACCGGCGCCATGACCGGCTGCAGCACGCCGGGATCAAAGGTCTGGCTGCGCGACTCGGGCGACCCCAAGCGCAAGTACCCGCTCACCTGGGAACTGGTCGAGGCGGGGCCGGGCGTGCTGGTGGGCATCAACACCGGCCGTGCCAATCACTTGGTGCGCGAGGCGATCGAGGGCGGCACCGTGGCCGGGCTGGGCGGCTATGCGACGATCCGCGGCGAGGTCCGCTACGGCGCGGAGAACTCGCGCATCGACCTGCTGCTGGAGGAC
>CAZMMH010000011.1:0-19674 GCA_964567315.1 uncultured Gammaproteobacteria bacterium | reverse complement strand
AAGGAGCGCGGTCGCCTGGTCGACATGATGACCGACTCCCACGCCTGGCTGCACGGCAAGAAGTTCGCCCTCTGGGGTGATCCGGACTTCGTGATGGGCATGACCCGCTTCCTGCTGGAACTGGGTGCCGAGCCTTCCGACGTGCTCTGCAACAACGCCAACAAGCGCTGGATGAAGGCCATGAACAAGATGCTCGAGGCGTCGCCTTATGGCCAGAACACCCAGGTCCACATCGGTAAGGATCTGTGGCACATGCGCTCGCTGGTGTTCACCAACAAGCCCGATTTCATGATCGGCAACAGCTACGGCAAGTTCATCCAGCGCGACACGCTGTACAAGGGTAAGGAGTTCGAGGTTCCGCTGATCCGCATCGGTTTCCCGATCTTCGATCGTCACCACCTGCATCGCATGACCACCATGGGCTACGAGGGCGCAATGTACATGCTCACCACCCTGGTCAATGAGATCCTGCAGCGGCTCGACGACGACACCCGCGGCATGGGCACCACGGACTACAACTACGACCTCATCCGCTAAGCGGTTCGGGGCGGCGCTCGGGCGCCGCCCCTCTCTGAATTGTGAATGTTGCATGTTGAATTTTGAATTGATGAGTGTGCCCTTCGGCGCACGCCGAAATTCAAAATTGGGAATCAACAATCCAACAGTCACCGAACGAAGTGAGGTGTAGTTGTGCCAAACGTGATGATCCGCCGTACCGACGATGGCAAGCTTTCGTTCTATGTGGCCAAAAGGGACATGGAGGAAATCGTCGCCTCGGCCGAGTTCGACGCCCCGGAGAAATGGGGTGGCGAGATCGAGCTGACCGATGGCTCCAAGTTCTACGTTGAGCCGATGGAGCTGGCGAGCCTGCCGGTAACGGTGCGCGCAAAGCGCCTTTGAAAAGGCGCAGTGAACAGTGAAGAGTGAATAGTTGAGGGTTTGACGAGTGCGCCAAAGGCGCAAGCAAAACTCTTCACTACTAGCTATCAACTATTAACTGGAGTACTTGCCATGGCCCTTTACATCGTAGCTGATGAATGTATCGCTTGCGGGGACTGCGAGCCGGACTGCCCCACTGCCTCCATCAAGGAGAAGAACGGCACCTTCGTGATCAACGCCAAGACCTGCACCGAGTGCGAAGGCGAGTTCGACGAGCCCAAGTGCGTCGATCTCTGCCCGGTTTCCAACTGCATCCTGCCCCTCGCCTCATAGGAGGGACTCGCCATGAGCGGAGAAGCGTTATCCCGCGAACTGGCGCTGCGTATCGGGCTGGCGGCAAGGATGCTGCCGGATACCGACCCGCAACGCCTGGTCAGAGTATTGATGGACGCTGTCGGTCTGCCGTTTACCATGGCAAAGCTGGAGAAGATCACGGTCAAGGACCTGAAGACCGCCGCCGACGGCGAGCTCAACGGTGTCGAAACCGAATACCTCAAGCAGGCGGTGCGCTGTCTGTGGGGCGAGGTCGGGGACCCCAGTGGTGAGGTCCTGCAACCGAAGCCCGTAGCCTACCAGGAAGGCGAGATGCCCGGTTCGATCCGGGTCGCCTGCGCCTCCAACACCGGCGAGATGCTCGATGGCCACTTTGGCTCGTGCGCCCGGTTCCTCATTTATCAGGTCTCCCAGGACGAGGCACGCCTGGTCGACGTGCGCGCCGCCAAGGGCGAGGGCGACGCCGACAAGAATGCCTTCCGTGCCGGTCTGTTGTTCGACTGCCAGGTGCTCTACGTGCAGTCGATCGGCGGTCCCGCCGCGGCCAAGGTGGTGCGCGGCGGCGTGCACCCGATCAAGTGGCCGGACGGTGGCGAGGCCGGCAGCGCCCTGAAGCAGCTGCAGGACGTCCTTGGCGGCTCGCCGCCGCCTTGGCTGGCCAAGGTCATGGGCGTCGACGCCGAAGCACGCGTCAAGGATGCGCGGGAGGCCTGGCTATGATCGAACAGACGCTGGTCGAGCGCATCTCCGCGCAGGTGGCGGATCACGCTGTGAAAGCCGACGCCCTGGCGGCCCTGCGCAGTGCCTATCCCCAGATCCACTTCACCTACTGTATGGACGACGACGTCCTCGGCGGCATCCCGGTGATCGAGGCGGAGGGCTTCAACCTCTACCTGGTCGACGGCAGTGACCACTGCATGCAGTTGACCCGCGACTACGAAGCCGCTACCGGCGTGCTGATCGCCGAATGCGGGGACGAGGAGGGCGACTGACGGTGGGCGCACGCGGTTCCGCAGAAATCCGGCCGGCGAGCACGCCGATGGGGGACTGCAGCACCTGTCCCTTTCGGCATGATCGTCTGCCTGCCGGGCGCTGCGGGCCGGGCGATGCCTGCGTTCAGGTGCAGAGTGGCCGGCAGATCGACCGCTTTTTCCGCCTCAATCCCGAGCTGGCGGAGAGTTACGCCGCCGACGACTTCTGGGAACGGCGCGCCATCGCCGCCCGTTACCTGTCCCAGGAAAAGCTGCTGGAACTGGCTACCGATCCGGACGAGGTGGTCCGCCGTGCGGTGGCCGCGCGCCTGCCGGCCGCCGCGCTGGAATTGATGATCGGCGATTCCGACCGCGAGGTGCGAATCACCGTGGCCGATCGCCTGCCGGCGGAAAAGCTCGAGCAGCTGGCCGCGGACGCTGACTACCTGGTGCGGGTCTACGTCTCCCGCCGTCTGCCCCAGGGACGCCTGTTCCGCATGATCCGCGACCCCGACCGCGAGGTCCGCACCACCGTCGCCCGGCGCCTGCCGGCCGTCAGCCTGGGCCTGATGACGGGCGATCCCGAGGCGGAGGTGCGCATGATCGTCGCCGAGCGTATCGATCCCGCCGGCGCGGCGGCCATGCTCGACGATCCCGACTGGCGGGTGCGCTTCGAGGCCGCCGCCCGGGTCGTGCTCGAGGAACTGGAGCGCGTCCTCGACGACCCGGAGGAAGAGGTCCGGGAACTGGCCAAGAGCCGCCTGGCGGGCGTCCGCTAGCGGGCAGCGATCGGCGGTGCCCGGCCGAGGTCATGCGATGTCCGGCGGGTGCCCCGCGCCGGGTCTTGCGCTCGCCGGACAGGCGGCGGCGATCGTTTCATCCCCGCCTAAGGCTTCGTCGCCTCGTCCGCCGGCCTGCGGTCGAGAACGTCTGCCTGCAACTGCCCCAGGAAATTCTTGCGCGCTGACCCCGCCCTGCGTCCGATTTCAAGCAACGCGGGCGATTCGAAAAAGGCCCTTGCGCTCTCCAGGGAGGTCCAGCGCGAAAAGTGCAGGACCTTCGCCGATGCCTTCGAAACGGCTCAAGGCTTCCGCCCCCTTCCGTTTGGGCTGGCAACACCGCCTGCGAACCTGCGGCAGAAACTCGCCAAGGGCAATATGCGGGCGCAATTCCGCCATGGCGGGATGGCAGGCGGCGATCTCTTCGTCCGGGTTGACGATGCGGATTGGCACGGTCGGTTTGCTCCGTTCCAAGGGCATACGGCCAGGCCTGCATCCTTGAGCGGCGAAAGCATGGCGCGTCAAAGTGGGGCTCGGCGTCTCTGGAGTGTTCGAATGAATGGCGCTTCGTTTCAGGCTGCATCCGGCGCAGCGGCGACCGCCCGCAGGACCGCCGGGGCAATGATGCGGTGCATCGGCGCGACCGGGAGCATGTAAAGCCGGCCGAGCAGGTTGTGCACATGCACCACCGTGGTCACGGTGACCACCACCGCACCGCTGTCGGCCGCGACCGCGCGGTGCAGCGACAGGGTGACGTCCAGGTGGCGGTCCTGGTCGCCGAGCAGTGCCTCGTCGAAGCCGTTCTCAATCAACGTGAAGATCCCCACCCGCTCCCCCGATCGGTAGTCGGCCGCCGGCCGCGCCGGGTCGAGGGCGTCGAAGGCGCCGAGGTCCTTCAGGCCGACCACTGACCCCAGCCGGTTGCGCAGGGACATGCAGGCATTCACCCAACGGGGCGTGGCGGCGAAGGCCTTCAGGAACTGCCCGAGTGCCGACAGGCGTGGATCCCCCGCGGGCACGGCCCAGGCGTCATGGAAGGAGGCGCCGGGCAGGTGAGATGCGATCCGGCTTGAGCTTGGGGCCTGGCTCTTGAAGGGGCTGGCGTTCATAGGCGTGGTTTCCTGTTGTCCCGATCCTAGAATTTGGCGCTGGCGACGCTGCCGGCAAAGGCGAGGCATTCCCCGACGCGCCTTTGCTGAACCGGAGACAGCTCCGCGACAGGAAAATAGCGGTAATCCGAATGCTCATCGCTCAACACGATCTCTGCGCCTGCCGGCAGGCTGCAGCGAAAGATGAAGGCGTGGGAGTTCACCGCGGAATGGTAGTAGACGCCGCTGAGATAGGCGATTTCGACCGCGATCCCGAGCTCTTCGACGCATTCCCGCGTCAATGCCTCATGCATCGTCTCAGCGGGCTCCAGCGCCCCGCCGGGCAGGCCCCAGCGCTTGTCGCCGTAGGTCTGTTTGAGTTGCAGGATATGCCCGCGATCGTCGCTGATGACCGCATGCGAGCTGAGCCGGAATTGGTCGTCGAAACCCATTGCACTGCCCCTGCGCTACGTGTGGCTGTATTTGATCGACGACTGCTGCCCGTCGGTGGTGAAGGTCAGATGATAGTCGCGATCGGTGCGCCAGTAACTCAGTCCGGAGTGGTCGAGATCATCAATGACCTCGGGGTGCGGATGGGAGAAGGGACGGATATGGCTGCTGATGCCCAGTCTCACCCCCGCCGGCATCTGGCCGAGCCACGCCGGCGCGCCGTTGTGGTAGAAGCCATTCCGCGAACCATGATGCGGCAGTTTGAAGAAGCGGGTGTTGGCGGGAATCCGGTCGGCGATCTGATTCCAGACGTCGCCCTCCGCATCGCCGGTGAGCACGACCGAGCTGTCGCCCAACTCCAGCACCAGGACAATCGAGTTGTCGTTCTCGTTGTCCGGCAGCAGGTCGGGTGGAGGCCAGAGAACACTCAACTGCACCGCACCCAGGGCTGGCATTGCCTTGCTGTTGTCGATCGCCTGGTGCTGGATGCCCTTGCGGTTTGCATGGCGCAGCAGTGAGGAAAAGAACAGGGGGTTGTGCGCGGACTTGGGATACCAGATCTGCTTGGCGCCAAACTGGCGCACCAGCCCCTGCAGCCCCTGGCCGTGATCGGCGTGCACGTGGGAGAGCAGGACCCAATCGAAAAGCGGGTCATCGGTCGGAAACCGAATGCCCTTGCGCTCGAAGAATCGGCGCAGAAAGATGTGGGACGAACGCAGGGTCGAGGTGTCGTTGGAGTCGATCAGGGCATACCGCGTGTCCCACCCGTCTCCCCATTCGATCAGGATGGAGTCGCCCCAGCCGACGTCGATCAGGGTCACGTTAAGCTGGCTCATGGCCGCCTCCTTGCGGGGCTTCCCGTTCCGGCAGCACGCCGCCCAGCTTCTTGCGCGCATAGTACAGGCTGCGGGCGTGCTCGATCTGGCCCCAATGCCATGCTTTGAGGGTTTCGGTCTCCACCGCGGAGAACCTGGCCTCTTCCCGGTAGCGGGCGATGCCGGTGCGAAAAGCGTCGTCGCCGAGACGCCCGTCCCGATACCGGTACGCCAAGCGGAACGGTTCGATGCCGAGCCGGATCACGCTGCCGGGGAGGGAGGTGTGCGGCTCGGTTGCCAGGAGGTCGTTGGGCAGCCAGATGTCGTCGACGTCGACATACAGAGTCTCGTTCCGTTCCACCCGCGCAAACAGATCATCCAGCTGTGAGGGATCTTCGAACGTGTCGCCGTCGAACGGGCTGGTGATGATCCCGGTCAGCCCCAGCATCAGAAAGGGCAGTGGCTCCCCTTCAAATGCGATCGTCCAGCCGTCCGCAGGCTCGTCGCACTGGATCGTCAGGTAGTTGCAGCGCGTCATCGGGAACGCCGGATCCCGCTTCACGCTGTCGACAACAACCGGTACGGACATCGCCATCGTTGGCACCTCCCCTGGTTGCCGGACCAACGGCCTCTGCGCGTCGTGGCGCCGCTGGTCGCGGAGTTCCTTGCCCATGCCGATGTTGCCACCAGCCCCAATGACGACCGTGACTCAGGGAAGAGAATGGTGTCGGATCAATTTCGTGTCAATCGGTCCGCTTGGGAAACAGATCTGTCAGCTTCCGGGATAATCGTGGTCTTCCCCAATTTTGGAACCTGCCGATAGCAAATTGGACGCCAGGCGGATTATTGGCCTCCCTGACCGGACGCGTTCAACGTTTGATCTCGTCCGCGGGCGCAAGCGGCGCTCCGTTCTTGCGGGTCAACGCCGCCGTGCCAGGTACTACCTGACTTGCGGTACCTGCGACAACAGGCCGCACAAGGCCGCCTTCGTCCCCCGGACCTTACGGGGTTGCAGCTGGCCTGCAGGTTTCGCGAAACACCCGGTGAGCTACAGTCAAATCGTTGCACTGTTTCCCTTTAACGGACTTTTTCACAAGGAGTGACTGCCATGGCGCCGTCTCTACATCCTGACGTGGTGACCTGGGACGAGGTGGATGCACCGGACGTTCCGATTTGGGCCGACAGAGCCTTCCACCACTGGTCGTTTCTTGCCGAAGGGGATTCCTGGTTCACGATGGGCGCGATCCCCACCTCGAACATTCTGTTCCAGATGCGCTTTCCCAAGTCGGCCATGATCGTGAACTGCGCCATGCCCGGCGACACGATCAAACATATGGCTACCATCGCTACGAATCGGGGCCTGATCCGTGGTCTCACAAAAGGCGCCGGCGCCCCTTGGGATGCCATTCTGCTGAGCGGTGGCGGAAACGACCTGATCGACGATTTTCCAAACCTCCTGGTCGAACCGACGGAACGCGGTGGGCTGAAGGTGAATAGCCCGGAGGATTACTTTTCCGAGGCGCAGATCGCGGGACTGATGCAGCGGATTCAACGTGGCTATGGGCGGATCGTGGCGCTTCGCGACGGGCCCGATGCGCCTTCCAAGAATGTGCCGATGGTCTGCCATACCTACGATCTTCCGACGGCCAACAATTCGCCATCCCGGTTCCTCGGTGTCGGCGTTGTCGGGCCCTGGCTCTACCGCGCCTACATGGCGGCACAAATTCCGGAAGAGGACTGGATGGAAGTGACCCGGTACATCTTCGGCCGGCTGGCGGATGCGCTGCTCGAGCTGGACGGGGCGTTCCCAAATTTCCACGTGATCGATACCCGTGGGCTCCTGACCCCGGCACAGCCCGGATCGCGCGGCGCAAGTGGGGACTGGATGAACGAAATCCACCCGACGGACGACGGGTACGTCAAGATTGCGGTGCCGATGGTGGCGAAAGTGCTTTCGTTGATTGGCGGCTGACACCATTCCCCGGCTGCCATTCCTGGCAGCACACCAAAAAGGGGACGGAGTGATCAAGCATTGATCCCGCCGTCCCCGTTCAGTCCCTCCCTGAACATCATTTAGGAATAAATCTTGCTGACTCTTGTATTGACCACGGTTACGAGCGCATTCCAGAGTAATTTTGTCAGGGTTGGTGCGGGCACACCTTACAAAAGTCAGATACCTGACAATTTCTCTCGGGCTTGATTCATCGTGGTGGCATAAAGAGTCTTTAACGCTACGAGGAGAATTTGTTATGGCTGAATTCTATGTTGAAAAAAGACCAAGCGAAACCGGCGAGTACATTGTGCATTCAGCAACTTGCGCATCCTTGCCGGCCAATGAGCACATGCAATACCTGGGGTCTTACAGCAACGTCAACGCACCCGTTAACGAAGCCTCGGGCCGCTATTCAAAAGTGTCCACCTGTCCAGAGTGCTTGCCAACCTAGGTGAAGCGTGTTGACGTAGGCTGATTCTGCTTGCTCACAACTGGTTGATTAAGCGCCAAGTGCTCTTAATCAACCAGTCACCCTTTTTCGGGTACTCACTTCAGGGAAGGTCTGAATAAGTCCCTCCTGGACTTCTTCATTTTCAATGGCCTATGGCCGTCGAAAAGGGCGACACATCCTTGTGCCGCGAAACCTCTGAACCTATTCAGAGGTTCCCTAGTGCTCCCGAACACGCATTTGCTGTCCCCGGCAGCGCCTTTCCCGCAAAGGCGGACCGCACTGTTTTTCTTTTGAACAAGGGGACGATCAAAACTCAATTCCTCCGTCCCCTTATGCGCGTCCCCTTTGCACGACAGACCCCGGCGCGCCGGCGTTGCCCGGCGGACTGGGTAGAATTACCTAGCTTGTCGTGGTTGTGAAAACAACGCTCGAGTCTAATCTTTATTTGGATTTAACGTACTTGATCAGGCATCGCCGATCGGCTGGGGGAGGGAAAGCGGCTGGCTCCTCGGTCGAGAGCTTGGGTGGGTTGGCGGTGTTGCCGACCGTATGTGCCCTCTGGCCAACAGGTCAGGCCGCAAGGAGACTGTCATGACCCGATTTTCCGCAAGTTTTTTGGCGGTCGCGGCCGCCATACTGTCGCTGAGCGCGGCGCCGGTTCAGGCCGCCAGTCCGCAAGCCACCCTCAACGCCCACCCCACCAGCTATTCAGGCCGATGTCCTGCCACCATCAGATTCGACGGTGTGATCCGCTATGACGGCACCGGCCGGGTGCAGTACAAGTTCATCCGCAGCGACAACGCCAACGCACCGGTACAAACGCTGAACTTCGCCAAACCAGGCGCCATGGCGGTGCATACCACCTGGACCCTGGGTGGCGCCCAACTGCAGACCTACTCCGGCTGGGAGGCGATTCAGGTCATCTATCCGCAGCAGGTCACCTCCAACCGGGCGGCGTTCCGCCTGCGTTGTGCTGCGCCGCCGGCACCGCGTCCGGTGATCACCGGCTACCGCCACGCGGGGAGCTGCGTGGCCAAGGGCAGCGCCTTCACCATCATTGGCCATGACTTCGACGGCCATGCCGGCAAGGCTGTGTCCTTGGGCGGACACGGCATTCATGTCAACCTGCCGGTGTCGTCGTGGAGCAATACCGCCATTCGCGTCACCCTGCCCAACAGCCCCCGGATTCAGGGCGGGCAGTGGTACTACACCGGCGTGGAGAAGGCTGATCACAGTCGGTGGCTCAGCAACATCAACCGCAACATCACGGTATGCCGTGAGGCCGCCGGTCGGCAGCGTCCCGACCTGCGGGTGAGGATCTCCGCACCCAGCACGGCGACGGCGGGCAGCAACATCGGACCGCAGATCCACGTCACCGCCTACAACAGCGGTTCCGGGACTGCAGCCGGCACTGCCTCCGCGGGTAGCAACGGCTACATGATCGACGTGATGCTCTCCTCCAACACCAGCACGCCGGCAGGCTGGGCCACCTACTCGGCCAACTATCATGAAGACGTGCTGTTGCAGGGTGGGCGTATCAGCAATACGCAGAACCTGGCGGGCGGCGCCTCCAGGTCCTATCCCACAGGCGGCGGCATTCCCGCCGACACGCCGACCGGCAACTACTACGTCTGCGCCAAGATCGACGCCGGCAACAAGATCGCCGAGTCCAACGAAGGCAACAACGTCGCCTGTAGCCGCATCCACATCACCCGCCGGGGTCAGCCGGGAACCGCCGGCCGGCTGCCGGACCTGGTGGTACGGGACCTGCGCTTGCTCAAGGACTGCAAGATCCAGGTCACCCTCCAGAACCGGGGCGGCCCGCTGCCCGACTCCGCCTACAATCCCACTCAGGGTGCGGCGGTGCAGATGTACAACGGCAGCCAGCCCTGGGGCGGCCTGCGTCTGGCAGGCATCGATCCGGCGAAAACGCTGAAGACGCCGGGCGCCTCGGTGAGCCATGTCTGGTTCCCCATGGCGGCCAATCTGCAGCTTGCAGCCGGCACCCACACCATCAAGGTGACGGTGGACAACAACAATGCGGTGGCGGAATCCAACGAAGGCAACAACACCCTCACCAGGCGCTTGACCTGCCGTTCCGCGGCAGCCGGACAGCCGACGGGTGCCCTGCCTGACCTCGGCATGTACGGCTATCTGCGCATCGGCAAACAGCAGAAGCTGGTGGAGTGGAACCGGACCATCACGCTCACGCCTGCGGATGCCACCCTGGTCTCCAACGGCAAGCCCGCGTTCGAGGTCTACTACGCCTACCGCGAATACCGGGGCGTCAACGTGCCGGGCCCGTTCAAGAACAAGATCTACTTCAACGGCAACCTGGTGAGCCAGCAGACCAACCTGTCGGCCGGGCCGAGCCAGGTCAAGCAGGTGCACACCCAGGCCTATCTGGGCCCGCAGAGCGGCCAGTTGGAGATCAAGATCGACGCCGACAACGAAGTGACGGAAGCCCGCGAGGACAACAACGGGCCGTTCAAGGTCAACATCAGGTTCGTGGGCTTCTAGGCCCCGGCCGTGGAAAGCCGCCGCCGGAGGGATTCGGCGGCGGTGCCTTCGACAGTTTGCCGGGCGTTCCGGACCCGATCCGGTCGCCGCTGAAACACGGCGTATCGATTCGGGAGGTACGGTGGCCCCATCGGCCCGTTAGCCGTTGCGCGTCGGGAAGCGACGTGGATCGAACAGACGGCTTTTCCGTAACGGGATGTGCCTTAGGGGGAACTATGAAACACGCACCCGGAATCATTGCCGCATGTGTTTTCGTTGGCGGTCTCGCGCTGTCGGTTGCCGGTTACGCGTCACCATCGCAGTCCAAACCACTGGGGAAGTCGCCGGCCGTGAAAGGCGTCGGTTCCCCCGGGGTAAGGAGCCTGGGTCCGCAGCCGGAGCCACCAGACGATCAAGCGAAGTCAAAATCGAAGCCAAAACTGGTGGTCCCTTTGAAGCGGAAGAGTATCAATCCGCAGCCCGAACCTCCGGGGAGGCCGCTGAAGCCGAAACTCAACAAGCCCGAGGGGGTAAGGAGTCTCGGTCCGCAGCCTGAGCCGCCGGACGATCAATCGAACTCGAAAATCACCAATCCTGGAACGCTGCGGGGATTCAATCCGCAACCCGAGCCGCCGGCGAAGTCGTCGCAGGGGTTGCACACCCCGCCCGCTGGGGAAAACAGCCTCGGCCCCCAGCCCGAGCCGCCGGACGATCAATCGAACTCGAAACTCACCAATCCCGGAACGCTGAGGGGATTCAATCCGCAGCCGGAACCGCCGGCGGCTCCGGCGCAGGAGAATATGCAGTAGTCCTGCAGGTGGAAGGAAGTGAGTGTCATCAGGACAGTGCGCTGCCGGGGTATGTGGATTACGGATTGAATACGCGGCGAAACTGAAAGTGGATATTGGGGTGGAGGGATTGAGATTTGATCCCTCCGTCCCCTTTTACTGCATTCGGTGACTGGGGCAAATCGGCCGGCGTCGACGTACACACCGAACGCCAATGATTCGCGTTTGTCACCGTCCCCTTTTGCCCGTTCACTTATGTCTTTCCGTTCTGGGACGCGCTCCATTGGGATCCCGGCAACTACCGGATCGTCGGTGTGGCCGATGCCGGCCATGCGGTCGCCGAGAGCAACGGGTCGAACAATGCAGCGGTCAGCACGCTGTCGGTTCCGTAGGTCGTCAAGCGAACGCCCCTGGTGCCGTGTTCGCGGCGCGAGGCTTCGTTTGTAGGTGGTCGGCCGTGGCCGCCTTTCCCGTATCCGCCCTTTGAGGCAACGCGGCACGCGTCCGATCTAAGGCTAAAATCTATATGGATCGGCCAATTATTGGGCCCCCGTTTTCAAGGCCGCAGGCGGTGTGGATACATGTGTCGCATGTGACGGATTGATGCCAAGGGGCCCAGCCAGGGCGAGATCCTCAACGGGTCTCAGCGCTGGCCGCGATCAACCAAAAAGGGGAACGCTCAACCTTTCCGTCGATCCTTATGTTCCGCAGCGTGGGGGTAGGTTGGCAGTTGCTTGGGCGGGCAATCCTGCTGAGAACCCCAGGGTAGTGCGGGAGGGGGCAGTGATGATGGGGGTGCGGAAGGTTTTCGGAGCGAACGCGGCTTCTGAGGCTTCGCAGTCGCGGCGCAAATTCCCAATTCCCTATGCCAGTGCTGTAAACGGCAACGCTGCCTGCGGGGGGAAGTGGAAACGGCAAATCATTCTACTACAACCGCAGTGAATCGATTTTGGAAAACGGCGAGGGGGCAATCATGAATACGAGACGAAACAAGACGCTGTATTTGTTGCTGTCGACCTTCTTTCTATCTCTGGTTATCGCTGCCGATGGCTTTGCGGCTTCGGCAGATGCCGTAAAGCAGGAGGCAATCAAAAAACCGAGTACCTCCAGCACAATAAAGAAAGACACCACCACGATGATGCGCTCGAGGGGCATGGCCGAAATTCTGCCCGCCCTTGCCATCACGTCCTTCAAGAAAAGGTCGGACATCGCACCGGGCACGATGATGATGCGCGTGAATCCCACCGGCTCGACGCCGACCTCCGCCCACATCGATTACGGCGACGAGATCACGCTTGCCTGGACGATCACCTTCCGCAACGTCACGTCGGTACAGGCCCGGATCAGCGGCATCGGCGCCGTCGGTCTCGGACCCGTTCACACCGCCTCGAACGGCGTCACCTACTACACCGGCCAGGTCACCGTCCGGCCTAGGAACAGCACCGCCTATCAACTCACCGCCACCGCCAGACCGACATCAGGCAATGTCAGGGGGACGCCACAGGCAACCAAGACCTTCAGGGTCATCCTGCGCAAGCCGATACTCGACCTGGTCGAACCGGTGGTCAATGACGATACCCTGGCGGTCCAGTTATCGGTACGCAACTCCGGCAGGGGCGATTTCCGCCCAACGCCGATTCAGGTGAACTACGAGGTATATGGCATTGACCGGGGGCGGCCCAGTCCCACCATTGCCAGCGGATCGTATGCCACCGCGCGGCTCGGGATCGAGCACGGCCAGACGGCCTCCCTGGGGAGCATCGACCTGGCGTCCTACCGTGACCAGCTTTTTTCCCACGAGGCGATGGGCATCCACTTGCGGATCGGCGCCAGTTATGTCCTGCCCCTTCGCGAGGAGACGGCAAGGTTCCGGCATCCCTGGGAGGACCACACGATCACCATCAACCAGGGGGTCCTGGACCTTCTTGCACCCGTGACCACGGCTGAGGTTCGGCTCAACAACTACAATCCCAGCAATCCGAGGATTCCGCTCGCCAATGACTCCTATGTCCAGTTCAACATGATGGGGATGGGCGGCGAGCCGGCCAGGTTCAGCATACCGGCCCAGAGATACAGGGTGCAGGTCCGGGGGCGTGTCACCGGGCACCTGTATGTCGATGAACTCGTGCTGTTCCTGATCAATCGAATCGAGGCAACAGGGGCGAGTACGGGATTGCTCAGCATCCGTGACGGCAAGCTCGGCATCCATCTGAACTTTCCCAACGCCGGCAACAGTGAAATCAAGCTGGGGACCCTTAACGACCACACTTTCGACGACGGCGAGGTCCCGGACCTCAATATCGGCGGCTTTGCGGTGAGCGCGTGGCTGACGCCGAGCATCCGGGACAACCACATCAGCTACTCCGCGATCGAGGTCGAGGTCCCTCCCGTCAGCGCGAGCCTCACCGGTCGTTTCGAGGGTCTCAACCCAATCATTCGTGGCTACTTGAGCGACTACGTCACCAATGCAATCCGCAGCCAGCTCAACTCGGTTCTCGGCAGCAGCAACATCAAGACCGCCATTGAAAACGGCCTTGCCAGCGCCGTGAATATGGGCAGCCGCCACATCAACCGGCTGGTCAGCGTGAGGGGATCCGGCAACTCCATCATCATCACCTACCGCTGAACACGACGGCGCAATGAAGACCGGGCAGGGCATCATGTTGATGCCCTGCCCGGTGCAGCGTTTGAGTTCTTGTCGGGATCGCGCCAAACCGGAAGGCGCGGTCGGTCGGGGCTCCCGGGCCCAATCAACAAGCAACGGGGTCCAGAGGTTGCCGATGTCTGCCTGATGAAGGCCGTCGCGATCACCGGCGGGCCGATCCCGGCTGGCCCGGAGGAGGATGCAGCGCCGCGGCGCGGCACCGCAGGCGGTGGCCGAATCCTGGCGGGTCGGGCCGGCGTCTCCTACCTCACTTCGGGAGGCGTTCCTCGGGAACCCGTGCCTCCGCTGCGGCCGGGTGCGAGGTGCGCGTCCCGCCGTTCTCAACGCGTGTGAAATCCCCTGTAACCGCTCACACCGATCACGCCGCCGTCGGTACCGATGGCGACGACGCGCCACCAGTAGGCCTGGCCCGGCGTCAGGTGCCCCCAGACCAACTGGGAGAGGCGCGCGTGGTCGGTGGCACCGAGCAGCAGCATGCCGGTCTCCGGCGGACCCTCGACCTTCGCGGGCTCGGGCGGCGCGTTGCCGTCGCTGCCGAGACGGGGCAGGTGAAGGTCGGCGGTGCGTGGGGTGCGCCGGTAGATCTCCAGCAGGAAGGCGCGGGCGTTGGGCAGGGTACGCCAGGCGAATTCGGTCTCGGTGCCGATCAGGGCATCGTTGCCGGGACTGCCGAGTTCGATGTTGGTCGGCGCCGCGTGGGCGGTATCGGCATTGACGAAATAGCGGATCACCTGGGGCGGGAAGGAGGTGGAGGGCGAATCGATGGTCAGCCGCAGCAGGTGCATGCCGGCGTCGCGGGTGGGCAGGGGCGGGCTCACCAGGCGGGTCTCCTGGCTGCCCACCAGGGTCTGGTGGATCTCGCGCAGCGGGCGGAACACCGGTTCACCGATGGTGCTGGTCGGGTCCGCGATCTCCCAACGGCCGCGGAGCATCCCGCCACCCGAGGCACTGATCCGGGCAATGGCGGTCAGGTGTTCGCCTTTCTGCACCAGACGGCTGGTGGACAGGTCGTCGAAAGTCAGGGCGACGCGGTCGATGGCGAGTGCGCCACTGCCCCCGCCGCCGACCAGAGTCGCCGTCACGTAGGCGAAGGCGGAGGTCGTGCTGGTGCTGGTGAAATGGCGCGCAATCCAGAAGCTGCGGACGTCGGCACGGGCCATGACACGCAGGATGTTGAACGGGATCCGGACCGTCTCGGTGAAGCTGGCGCCGGTGGCGGGGGCCATGGTGTGGGCGAATGTCAGTGGTACGGTGCCATAGAGGATGTTGCCGCCCACGCTGGTGATCTCCACCTCGTTCGAACGGACGGCCTGGGTCCCTTCGGCGTTGACGACGACGGTCCAGGTCAAGGTGACCGTTGCCGAACGGGTGCTCGGAACGTTGACGGCGGCGGGGCTCGCCGCGATGCCGGTAATGCCGGCAAAGGCGGGTGCCGCGTTCAGGCACGCGAATGTGCAGAGAAGCAGGATCAGCAAACGTCGCATGGAGTCGCTCCTTTGGCCTCAATAGGCGACCGGCCAGCCGACACGGACGCCGGCGAAGACTTGGTAGGGATCGGGCGTGCCAACGGCCGAGGTGCTGCCGTAGTCATTGGTGTTCTGCAGGTTGCCGCGCAGGAATACGGCGAGGCCGGGGTGATTGTTCCGGGCGACGATGGCGTTCCAGTTGAGTTCCGCGCCGAGGGTTTGAACGATACTGTCGACGCTGTCGTCGCTGGCCCACTGGTGGTTGTAGCTGTAGTCGAGGTTGGCGTTCACGCGCTCCGGCACGATGATGAAAGCGGCGTTGAGCATCGCGGTGAGGGTACGCACGGTGGCGTCGCCGCTCTGGTCGAGCAGGTTGTACTGCAGCTGCGGACCCAGGGTGACCCGTTCGCCCAGGAGCAGGTTGGCGCCAAGGGAGGCCAGGTCGTTGGTGTAGTTGACGGTCTGTCCGGTGCTGTCGTCGAACCAGGTGCGGGTGTAGCCGAGATTCCAGCTCCATGACGCAGGGCTGAAGGCTGCGTTCAGGGTGAGGACGCGGGTGGTCTGATCAACCTGGACGCCGGTGAAGGCTGTGGGGATGTCCTCGTGATGCTGGTACATGCGCTGGGCGACGAGGCCGAAGCTCGGTTGGGCGAAGAGGCCGCCGGAGGGTTGGTCCTGACGCGGCGTCCAGGTGCTGCCGAAGGTGAAATTGTCGGTTACCAGGGTTGGCAGGGTGGGGTCGTTGTCGACGTTGTCGTGCTGGCGGGCAACTTCGAGATTGCTGCTCCAGCCGCCCCAGGCGAAGCCGGTGAAACCGCGGGCCAAGGCGACGTCGCCGTTCTCCCCCGGATTGCCCAGGCTGTAGAACAGGGGGCCCAGGTCACGGTATTCACCGCCCAGGTTCCAGCTGAACGCCGCGTCCAGCGCGGTGAACTGCGGGTGGGTGTAGTCGGCGGCGAGGGTATAGGCGTCGTCGCGCTCGCTGCTGAGGGCGGTGCCGCTGCCGTCGAAGTCGTTGTTGCTGACGGCGTACTCGCCACGCAGGTGCAGGCGTTGCTGCCACAGTCGGCTCTCGGCCACCAGGGCGTCGGCGCTGCCGCGCATGAGCTCGGTGTTGCCGCCGGTGCTGGTGCTGCCGCTGCTGCTGACGGGGGCGGCGCCGCTGCCCACGGCGTTGAGGTAGACCCCCTGCAGCTGGAACGCCTCGGGGTCGTCGGTGACCGGGTTGAAGGTCCAGACCAGGCCGTCGGCGCGATGGTGGTCGTCGTTCAGGCCCAAGCCGTATTTCAGGCCCGAGACCGCCTCGGTGCGTACGTCAAAGGCGGTGATCCGGCTGCGCAGGGGGGCCACCCGCGCGTCGGCGGAGACGCCGCGGCGGGCGAAGTCCCGCAGTACCAGGCTGTCGGCCTGCACCGTATGGTCGCCGAGATGGGCGCTGACTGGGCCCTTGTCGCCCTCCACCAGGAAGCTGGTGAGGTCCGGGGTCTCGCCGTTGGGCATCTGGTCGCGCTGGGTGTTGTGCATCACCTGGCCGTTGGCCGCGAGCCGCCAGTCGCCGTCGGCCACCGAGCCGCCGACGTCCCAACTGCCCTGGGTCTGATTGCGTCCCGGCGGGTCGGTGAGGTCGTAGTCGGCCACGCGCTGGGTATTGGTAAGCTCCAGATTGGAATGGAACTCGGCTTCGCGGAAGCGGGGGGACCCGCGCACCTCTACCTCCCAGTGACCGCGTTCGGCAACGGTGCCGTCGGGCAGATACTCGACGATGCGCAGATTGTGTTTGCCCGGTTCCAGCGGCTTGGGCGGGCTGAACACTGCGTACTCGCCGTCGCGGGTGACGAAGGCGGTAACGTCAATGCGGTCCAACTCCAGGGCGAGGCGTTTCAGGACCTCGACGGGGACCTCCGGCGGCACATGGATGCGGTAGCTGTCGGTGGGCGCGTAGAAGCCAGCGTCCGTCGGCGGCGGGGCCAGCTCCGGGGTCCAGGAGGCGGCCGCCGCGGCGGTGCCGGAGAAGAGGAGGGCGGCGGTGGCCAGCAGCAGCCGGACGACACGGCCGGTGCGTGGCGCGGCGACCCCTTCCGTTCGGGCGTTGTTCATTCCTGATTTCCCTGAATTGCGCATTGCACGCACCGATAGCTTTGCAGTTTACGCCAAGGCCGGTCGCGCTGGCGATCTGGATGGGTGAAGTGTGAATCCGTCGTCCCGGTACGATCAAGTGTAGGTGAGCAATTCCGGAAAATTAAAGTTGTTTTGAAGGGAACACTGCCGTCGTGGCACTAGAAGATCTGTGGCGCCGGGAACGCGATGGAGCCTAATCCCGCATCACCTCGCCGGGTGCACCCTTTATGAACTCGGCCCGCGCGGCGGCAATCTCGATTCGACCATGGTTCTCGGCTTCGGCCCGGGGATCGAGGTGGTGGGGACGCCGCAGGCGTCGGGCGCCGCCAACGCCGGGGTCAAGGTGTGGGTCGTCGGGGATGCCTCGGCCGGGGCACGCGGGCTCACCAGCCGCGGGTCGGCGCGGGGCCGGATTCCCCTCCCTGGTCGTCTCCGCGACCGTCGCTTGCCCGGCAATTGTCGATGATGTGACAATGCGTGGCCGGTGAATTTTCTTTTAAAACAATGCCATGCCGTTTGGCACGGGCATTGCCTTGGGATATGCCACGCACGGCGCGTTTTTTTTTCGAGCGTTATTACCAGGACTACATAACGCGGAGCAGGGCATGGGAATCGGTGAGGGCACACGTCTGGAGGGGCAGATCTGGCTGCTGGGCGAGGCGGGTACGCGTCTCGGCGGCGAGCGCATCCGGCTGCTCGAGGAGATCGCCCAAACCGGCTCCATCAGCCAGGCGGCGCGCAACGTGGGCCTCAGTTACAAGGCGGTCTGGGACGCGGTCAACGCCATGAACAATCTGGCCGATACGCCGGTGGTGGAGCGCCAGGCGGGCGGTCGTCACGGCGGCGGGACCCGGGTCACCGCCCACGGCGAGGAGCTGATACGGGTGTTCCGTGAGATGGACGCCGAGTACCGGCGCTTCGTCACCGGGCTCGGCCAGCGGATCAACGACTTCGCCAGTTTTCAGCAGCTCATGCGGAGGTTCGCCATGCGCACCAGCGCACGCAATCAGTTGAAGGGCAAGGTGCTCGCGATCAAGCGCGGGCCGGTCAACTCAGAGGTGACCCTGGCGCTCAACGCGCGTGAGCGGCTGATCTCGATCATCACCGACGACAGCGTCGAGGCCCTCGGCCTGGCGGTGGGGGCCGAGGTCTTCGCCCTGATCAAGGCCTCGTTCGTGATCCTGACCAGCGCCGACGACGGCTTCAACACCAGCGCGCGCAACCGCCTGTGCGGCGAGGTGAGCGAAATCCACCGGGGCCCGGTGAACAGCGAGGTGGTGATCGAACTGGAGGGCGGCAAGTCCATTGCGGCGGTGATTACCGACGAGAGCCTGCGCGCCCTGGGACTGGAGGAGGGGGCGCGCGCCTGCGCCCTGGTGAAGGCCTCCCACGTGATTCTTGGCGTCGAGTGACGCCCCTTTCTGGCAATCGACATTGGTGAGGTGAGCGAAGATGAAAACGAGCAACGGGTTCAAGGCCCTGGCTGCGGCGTCGGCGCTGCTGCTGGCGGGCAATGCGCAGGCGGCGGTGGTGAAGGCGGCGGTGGCCGCGAACTTCACCGCGGCGATGAAGGAGATCGCCGCCAATTACCAGAAGGCGAGCGGCGACAAGGTGCTGCTGAGCTTCGGCTCCACCGGCAAGCTCTACGCCCAGATCAAGAACGGTGCGCCCTTCGACCTGTTCCTGGCCGCGGATCAGCGGCGGCCCAAGCTGCTGGTGGCCAGCGGTGACGCCGACGGCCGTTTCACCTATGCCGTGGGCAAGCTGGTACTGTGGAGCGCCAAGCCGGGGCTGGTGGATGGCAAGGGTGAGGTGCTGAAGCACGGCGCGTTTGCCAAGCTCGCCATCGCCAACCCCAAGACCGCGCCCTACGGGGCGGCGGCGATGGAGGTGATCGACCATCTCGGCCTGGCCGCGGTGCTGACGCCCAAGCTGGTCCGGGGTGATTCCATCGCCCAGACCCAGCAGTTCGTGGCCACCGAGAACGCGGAGCTCGGCTTCGTCGCCAAGGCCCAGGTGGTGCTGCAGCCGGGCGGTTCGCGCTGGGAGGTACCTCAGTCCCTCTACAGCCCGATTCGCCAGGACGCGGTGCTGCTCAAGCGGGGCGAGGGCAACGGCGCGGCCAAGGCATTCCTGGCCTACCTGAAGGGGCCGGCGGCGAAGGCCGTGATCGAGAAGTACGGGTATGGAGTGGAGTGAGGTGTCAATTCGTTAACTCGTTGATTCGTTAATTCGGCGGCCGTTGCGTGTGCGGAGGCAAAAGGATGTGCCGCGGCCGCTGGGTTGGCGAACCGACAAGCTAACGTCACCATCGCCTCCCCCGAATCAACGAATCAACGAATCAACGAATCAACGAATCAACGAATCAACGAATCAACG
>CAZMMH010000010.1:19403-19715 GCA_964567315.1 uncultured Gammaproteobacteria bacterium | reverse complement strand
CCATCGCCTTTGGCATACCGCTGCAGTTCGACCGCGTCTACACCGAGGGCATCAGCCACATCACCCGCCTGGACGTGGAGTACGCCACCGAGCTCGGCTACCGGATCAAGCATCTCGGTGTGGCGCGCATGACCGACGAGGGTGTCGAAATGCGCGTGCACCCGACCCTGATTCCCCAGCGGCGCCTGATCGCCAACGTCGACGGGGTGATGAACGCGGTGCTGGTCGAGGGTGACGCCGTCGGCCCGACCCTGCTCGCCGGCGCCGGCGCCGGTGCCGAGCCCACCGCCTCGGCGGTGGTGGCCGACCTGG
>CAZMMH010000010.1:0-19393 GCA_964567315.1 uncultured Gammaproteobacteria bacterium | reverse complement strand
CCAGCTCTCCGACCTGGCGATCCTGCCGATGGAGGAGATCGAGACCTCCTACTACCTGCGCATTCATGTCACCGACCGTCCCGGGACGATCGCCGACATCGCCCGTATCCTCGGCGAAAACTCGATCAGCATCGAGGCGATCATCCAGAAGGAGGCCGCCGAGGACGAGACCACCGTGCCGGTGATCATGCTCACCCACCGCATTCGCGAGCAGCAGATGAACGAGGCCATCGCCAAGATCGAGGCGCTGGATTCGGTTGCCGGCAAGGTGACGCGGATCCGGCTCGAAACGCTGGACGGAGACTGAATAAAGCGCAGTGAAGAGTGAATGGTCGAGAGTGAATGGTTGTGGTGTGCCGCGTTGCGGCACGCCCTTATAATGGCAGCGCGCCGGGACTATTCACTCTTCACGATGCACTATCAACTTCGTTCCAACGCCTCTTCGCGACACGCCCCACCGCCGCTCAACAGACAGACAGCACAACGAGGACCACCATGCCCTTCCGCCCCCGCTACACCGGCCTGATCGACAAGTACCGCGACCGCCTGCCGGTGCACGACGACACCCGCATCATCAGCCTCGGTGAAGGCAATACGCCGCTGATCCGCCTGAACAACATCCCGCGCGAGCTGGCCAAGGAGGTGGACATCTACGTCAAGTACGAGGGGCTCAACCCCACCGGCTCGTTCAAGGACCGCGGCATGACCATGGCCGTGACCAAGGCGGTGGAGGAGGGCTCCAAGGCCATCATCTGTGCCTCCACCGGCAACACCTCTGCGGCTGCCGCGGCCTATGCCGCGCGTGCCGGGATCACCGCCTTCGTGCTGATCCCCGACGGCAAGATCGCCATGGGCAAGCTGGCCCAGGCGATGATGCACGGCTCGGTGGTGATCCAGATCAAGGGCAACTTCGATGCCGGCATGCAACTGGTCAAGGACGTGGCCCAGACGGCCCCGGTGACCATCGTCAACTCCATCAACCCCTACCGCCTGCAAGGCCAGAAGACCGCCGCCTTCGAGATCGTCGAGGAGCTGGGCACCGCACCGGACTTCCACTGCATCCCGGTGGGCAACGCCGGCAACATCACCGCCCACTGGATGGGTTACACCGAGTACCAGGAACACGGCATCGTCAACAGCCGTCCGCGCATGGTCGGTTACCAGGCCGCGGGTGCCGCGCCCTTCATGCGAGGCAAGATGGTGGATGACCCGGAGACGGTGGCCACCGCCATTCGCATCGGCCATCCGCAGAGCTGGGACAAGGCCTGGAAGGTGCGCGAGGAGTCGGACGGCTGGTTCGACGAGTGCAGCGATGCCGAAATCCTCGCCGCGCAGAAGCTGCTGGCGGAGAAGGAGGGGGTGTTCTGCGAGCCCGCTTCCGCCACCTCCCTGGCCGGCGCCATGCGCGACATCAAGAGCGGCAAGATCCCCGAGGGCTCCAAGATCGTCTGCACCCTGACCGGCCACGGCCTGAAGGACCCGGACACCGCGATCAAGCAGAGCGCCGCCCCCATGGTGGCGATCGACGCCACCCTGGATGCGGTCAAGCGCGCCATCCTCGACAACATGAGCTGACCGCCGCCCGGTGTGAAGCTGACCCTGATCCTGCCTGGCCTCTCCGGCACCGGCGTCCATCCGGCGCCGGTGCTGCCGGCGCTCGGGCGCTGGCTGGCGCGCAGCGATCACCGGCGCGAGCCCCGTGAGTCCCTGGCCCTGCTGTTCGGACAATTCGGCCTGCACGCCCCCGGGGATGGCGACCTGCCCTCGGCGGCCGTCGCCCGCCTGGGCGAGGGGGGCGCCACGCTCGATGACGCCTACTGGTTGCATGCCGACCCGGTCCACCTGCGGGTCAACGCCTCCGGCATGGCCCTTTACGGCGCACCGCTGCTGCAGGTGGCGGCGGAGGAGGCCGCGGCCCTGGTGGAGAGCTTCAACCAGGCGCTGGGCGGCAGCGGCATGCGCCTGGAGGCCCCGGCGCCGGATCGCTGGTACCTGCGGCTGGGGGAAGCGCCCGAGCTGTGCACGGTGCCGCTGGCGCAGGTCGCCGGGCGTGATCTACACCGGCGCCTGCCCACGGGCGCGGACGCGGCGCGCTTTCACCGCCTGCTCAACGAGGTGCAGATGCTGTTTCACGATCACCCCCTCAACCGGGCCCGCGAAGAGGCCGGCCGGCCGCCCATCAACAGCCTCTGGCTATGGGGCGGCGGGCGCGTGCCGGCCCCGTTGCGGGCCCCGGACGGGGTCTGGAGCGACGGTCCGGCCGCGCGCGGGCTGGCGGAGCTGGCCGCGGCACCTCTGGCCGGGGTACCGGCGGACGCCGAGGGGCTGCTGGCCCAGGCGGCGGGCGGCAGCCAGCTGGTCGAGCTCGCCGCGCTGCACGCCGCCGCCCTCTACGGCGACGAGGCGCTGTGGGACGAGCGCCTGGCGGAGCTGGAGCGGACCTGGTTCGCCCCCCTGCTACGGGCCCTGGAGCGGGGCAGGCTGGCGCAGCTGACCCTGCTTGCCGACGGCCACGGCTTTCGACTCGGCCGCCTGGCGGCACGGCGCTTCTGGCGCCGTCCGCGACCCCTGGCGGGCTGGTTCGGAACACCGCCGGAGGCTGCCGCATGAAGGCGGGCGGCAAACATATCGTACGTCGCGGCCCGGCGCCGATTCCGCCGGGCTTTCCCCCCGACCTCAACCCGGTGCTGGCGCGGGTGCTGGCGAGCCGGCGGGTGGTCCGCGCCGAGGAGCTGGAACTGCGTCTGGAGGCGCTGCTGCCCTACCACGCGCTGAGCGGTATCGACGCCGCCGTGGAGCTGCTGGCCGAGGGCCTGGAGCGGCGCTGGCGGATCCTGGTGGTGGGCGACTTCGATGCCGACGGTGCCACCAGCACCGCGGTGGCGGTGCGCGGTCTGCGCGCCATGGGCGCCGCCGAGGTGGACTTCCTGGTCCCCAACCGCTTCGAATTCGGCTACGGCCTGACTCCGGAGATCGTCGCGGTGGCCGCCGAGCGCAGGCCGGACCTGATCGTCACCGTGGACAACGGCATCTCCAGCGTGGGCGGCGTGGCCGCGGCCAACGCCGCCGGCATCCGGGTGCTGGTCACCGACCACCACCTGCCGGGGGAGCAACTGCCGGAGGCGGCGGCCATGGTCAATCCGAACCAGCACGGCGACGCCTTCGCCTCCAAGGGCCTGGCCGGCGTCGGCGTGATCTTCTACGTGCTGCTGGCCCTGCGCGGGCATCTGCGCGAGCTGGGCTGGTTCACGGCCCGGGGCCTCGAGCTGCCCAACCTGGCCCGCTACCTGGACCTGGTGGCGCTGGGCACGGTGGCCGATGTGGTGCCCCTGGACCACAACAACCGCATCCTGGTGGCCCAGGGCCTGGCGCGCATTCGTGCCGGCCAGGCCTGTCCCGGGATCCTGGCCCTGATCGCGGTGGCCAAGCGCGACCACCGGCGCATCGTCGCCTCCGACCTGGGCTACGCCATCGGCCCGCGGCTCAACGCCGCCGGGCGCATGGACGACATGAGCCGGGGCATCCGCTGCCTGCTGACGGACGACCCGCACGAGGCCCAGGCGATGGCGGCCGAGCTCGACCGCCTGAACCTGGAGCGGCGCAGCACCGAGGAGGGGATGCGCGAGGAAGCGCTGGCCGACCTCAAGCGCATGGATCTGGACGAGGAGGCCATGCCCTTCGGCCTCTGCCTCTACAACCCGGACTGGCACCCGGGCGTGGTGGGCATCCTCGCCTCGCGGATCAAGGAGCGGGTGCACCGCCCGGTGATCGTCTTCACCGACTGGGGCGAGGACGAGATCAAGGGCTCGGCCCGCTCGGTGAACGGCGTGCACATCCGCGACGCCCTCGACGCGGTGGCGGCGGCCCATCCGGGGCTGCTGGTGAAGTTCGGCGGCCACGCCATGGCCGCCGGCCTCACCCTCAAACGGACCGACCTGGAGACCTTCCGTGCCGTCTTCGACGCCGAGGTGCGCCGTCACCTGGCGGAGGAGGATCTGCACGGGGTGGTGCACAGCGACGGCGGCCTGGGTCCGGACGAGGCGGACCTGGAACTGGCCGAACTGCTGCGCATGGCCATGCCCTGGGGCCAGGGCTTCGCCGAACCGGTGTTCGACGACGAGTTCGAGGTGGTGCAGCGACGGGTGGTGGGCGAGCGCCATCTCAAGCTCGCGCTGCGCTGGCCGGGGGAGGGGCGGACGGTGGATGCCATCGCCTTCTATGCCGACTTCGAGGCGCTGCCGGAGGGCATGCGGCGCGCGCGGGTGGCCTACCGCCTGGATGTCAACGAGTGGCAGGGGCGGCGCAGCCTGCAGCTGGTGGTGGAACACATCGAGGCCACCGGCTGAGGGAAGGGGCTCAGCGCAGGGCGTAGCTGGGCAGCCGTTCCCCGCGGCTCGCCTCGTATTCCGGTTCGGCGAAGTCCGCCATGCTCACGGCGAAGGCCTCGCGGGCCCGCGAGGGTCCGTGGGTGTCGAATATGGTCTGGCCGCCGCTATGGCGGGTGATCTTGGTGTAGAAGCTCTTGATCGCCGTCGGCGAGACACCGGTGCGCGCCGCCAGCTCGACGCCGATGTCGTCGGCCTCCACCTCCTGCAGGCGCGATAGCGGCAGCAGGCGCAGGTAGAGGCCGATATCGCTCTGCATGTCGTTGATCACGTCGTCCATGGTGCGGGTCACGTGGGGCGGCGGCGGGTCCATGGTCAGCGCCGTGGAGAGCTGTTCCCGCACGTGCTCGGCAATCACATGGCCGATCTCATGGGCCAGGGCCACCGCCAGCTCCTTGTCGCTCAGGTGGTAGGCCTGGATGAAATGGGTACCCACCAGCAGTTTGCCGCCGGCCATGCTGAAGGCCGCCACCTCCGGATCGGAGGTAATGTGCACCTCCCAGGGCCAGCTGGCCGCTGCAGGCTTGAGCAGGGCGGCCTGGGCGATCAGCAGGCCGCAGATCCGGCGCACCCGCAGCAGGGTTTGCGGATCGGTGTCCAGTTCATGCCTGGCCGCCAGCTGCGCGAGCTTCAGGTGATAGGCCCTGGCGGCCTCGGCCTGGACCTGGGCACGGGGGAAGAGCATGTGTTGGGGGCGGTCGGTAACCGGCGCGCCGGCGAACGCGGTTTGGGCCGCGAGGAGCGTCAAGGCCACGAGCACGGGTCGGATCATTGCGCGGTCCCCCGAGGCGGTAGCGGCCGTGGCCGCTACCACGTTTACGTTGCACGTCGATTAAAACGTAGGCCTCTGGCGTGCGGTTTTCAAATGATTTTTTCGCCGAGGGGTTTGCCGTTGCGGCTTGCGACGGCGCTCCTTTCCCCGCGTGACAATTACCTTTTGGCCAACATGGTTCACGCCCGCGGCGCGCGACTATACTTGGGATATCGCGGCTGAGACGTCGGAGTCGGCCATGTTGAAGATCAACACCAATATTCCCTCCCTCCAGGCGCAAAACTCGCTGAACAAGCTGGGCAATGCCCAGCAGACGACCCTGCAGCAGCTGTCGTCCGGCCTGCGCATCAACAGCGCCAAGGACAATGCCGCGGGCCTTGCCATTGCCGCGCGCCTGCTGAGCCAGATCGACGGCGGTCAGCAGGCGATCCGCAACGCCAACGACGCCGTGTCGCTGGCCCAGACCGCCCAGGGCGCGACCCAGCAGGTCGGCGACGGCCTGCAGCGCCTGCGCGATCTGGCGCTGCAGTCGGCCAACGGCTCCTACAGCGCCTCGGACCGGGCCGCCCTGCAGGCCGAGTTCAGCAGCGTTCAGAGCGAGATCGGCCGTACCATTCAGACCGCCCAGTTCAACGGCCAGCCGGTCCTCACCGGCAGCGCCACCCGGCAGTTCCAGGTGGGCGCCAACGCGGGTGAGACCCTCAACGTTACCGGCGTGGACCTCGCCAGCAGCAACACCGGGGTCGGCGGGGTGCTGGAAAATTCGGTGTCGATCTCGTCGCAGGAGGGTGCCAACAACGCCCTCGGCGCCATCGACAGCGCGCTGCAGAATCTCTCCTCGGTGCAGGGCAACCTCGGCGCGCAGCAGAACCGCCTCGAGTCCACCGCGCGCAACCTGGCCACCGGGGTGGAGAATCAGGCCGCGGCCCGCAGCCGCATCACCGACACCGACTACGCCCAGGCCACCGCGGCCAACATCCGCCAGACCCTGCTGGCCAAGGCCGGGCTCACTGCCGGCGTCCAGGCCAACGCCACGCCACAGCTGGCGCTGTCGCTGCTCAAGGGCTGAGGCGTCGCCGCGGGCCGCGCCGTTCCTGCCGGCGCGGCGACTCGCGCATTTTCCCCGTCCCTCCTAAAATGGGTCCATTCCGCCGCGCCGTCGGTTCCGCTGCCACGGCATTCCCGGCAACGATGAAGAGGTGATCCTTGAGCAAGACACGTGTGTTTGGCCCCGGCGCCGCCGCGGCCGGTCGTCCCCGTTCGTTCCCGCGTCCCGTGCTGGCCAGCTGCTGGCTGTTGGCGCTGATGCTGGCGCCGCTCTCTGTCTGGGCGGCGGCGGTCAACGTGGTCTTCTTCTATGCGCCCAACGCGCAAAGTTCCCTGCAGACCATGTCGGGGGTGCTGGCCCCGCTGGCGCAGCGCTATGGCGAACAGCTGGTGATCGTGCCGGTGGACGTGCGCCGGCGGGGAGGACAGAAGGTGTTCCGCGAGGCCCAGAGGCGCTATCACCTGGCGGGCAAGGCCGGCCTGGTGCCCGTGGTGGTGGTGGGCAACGAGGCATTGAGCGGAAAACAGGCGATTGCCGCCGGCCTGCCGGCCCTGCTGGCGCGGCTGGTCGCCGGCGAAGGGGCGCCGCTGCCGCCCCTCGCGGGCCTGCAACAGGTGATCGAGGGTACCGCGGACCAGACCGCGGTCGCTGCCGGCGGTGGGGGGGTGGTTGGCGTGCTTTCCCGCATGGGTGAGCGCTTCAACGCCGATCGTGTCGGCAACGGCCTGGCGGTGGGGGTGCTGCTGGTGATGCTGGCGATATTGCTGCAGACGCTGGCGCGACTGGGGCGTGCTGCCGGCCCGGGGGTGGGCGCGCGTCCAGGCTGGGCGGTGCTGCCGGTGGCGCTGGCCGGGGTCGGGGTGTCGGCCTATCTCGCCTTCGTCGAAACCACCGGCACCAGTGCGATCTGCGGGCCGGTGGGTAACTGCAACACCGTGCAGCAGAGCATTTACTCCCACATCTTCGGCGTGCCGTTGGGTGTCGCCGGGACGATCGGCTACCTGTTGATCGCCCTGAGCTGGGTCATGGCCCGGCGGGAACGGCCATCGGCACGTCTCGCCAGCGTGGCGCTGTTGGCCCTGTCGCTGGCGGGAATGGGTTTCTCCATCTACCTCACCTTCCTCGAACCCTTTGTCATCGGCGCCACCTGCGTCTGGTGTCTCGGTTCGGCATCGCTGATGACCCTGCTGGTGCTGCTGACGCGGGGCCCGGGCGCGGCGGTGCTGAGATGCGAAGTCTGAAGAAGGGCGGCACCTTCCACACAGGAGCGGAGATGGACTCGGAACGCTATCAACGGGGCTGGGACAAGCTCAAGGAGATCGACGGTGAGGCCGGGGAGCGGGTGATCGAGGCCTTGCGCGACATCGCGCCCGACCTCGCCCGCTACACCATCGAGTTTCCCTTCGGCGACGTCTATTCGCGCGGCGGGCTCTCCCTGCGCGAGCGGGAAATCGTCACGGTGGCCGCGCTGGCGGCCCTGGGCAATGCCCAGCCCCAGCTCAAGGTGCACATCAACGGCGCCCTGAACGTCGGCTGCAGCCGCCAGGAGGTGGTGGAGATCATGATCCAGCTCGCCGTCTACGCGGGCTTCCCGGCGGCCCTGAACGGCGTATTCGCCGCCAAGGAGGTCTTCGCCGAGCGCGACGCCCTGGGGCAGACCGATTGAGCGCCGGCGGCATGTACGCCTGGGCAGGGAGCGAGCGGGGGTGACGGCGGCGGCGGCCGGAGCGTTGCCGCCGTGGCCGCCGCCGAGCACCTTCGTCGCCGCCCGCGCGGCCCTCGCCGTGGCGCCGGGGCCGGGGGTGCTCTTCAGCGTCGGCCGCAGCCTTGCCCGTGGCCGGCGCTGCGGGCTGGTCTCCGTGGCCGCCATCGCCGTCGGCAATCTCGCCAACGCCTTGGGGCCTCCGCCGGGCTTGCCGTCCCGTTTGCCGTTTCCGCGCCGGCCTTCGAGACGCTGCGGCTTGCAGGGGCGGTGTACCTGATCGGTCTCGGCCTCGTTGCCCTGCGTCGCGTGCCCGCCGCCGTCGGCCCGCCTGGGGCAGGTGTTCCGCGAGGGGGTTCCGGTGGCGCTGTTCAATCCGAAGACCATGCTCTTCTTCGCCGCCTTTCTGCCGCAATTCCTCACCTCGGCCGGCGCGCCGCTGCCGCAGGGCATGATGCTGGGCGGGCTCTTCGTCGCCATCGCGGCGCGCAGCGACAGTCTCTACGCGCTGACGCTGGGCACCCTCGCCGGGCGCCTGGGCGGAACGCTGCCGATCGGTCTTGGTCTGCTGGCGGCGGCGGGCGGCCCCCGCGGGGCGAAATGGTCGCCGCGATACCGGCGTCAGACGGCCTCGTTGGCGCGCCCCGTGACCACCCGGTTGCGGCCGCCGCGCTTGGCGGCGTAGAGCGCCTGGTCGGCGGCGGCGAATATCTGGTCGGCCTCCAGCTCTGCAACGTCGTCGACCCAGTGCAGGCCGAAGGAGGCGGTGAGGTGGCCCGGCGGCGCCTCGGGATGGGGGATGCCCAGCGCCTCGATCGCGATGCGAATGCTCTCGATCAGCTCCCGGGTCGGGCCGAACTCCTTCTCCCCCGTGAGCAACAGGGCGAACTCCTCGCCGCCGATGCGGAAGGCGTAGTCGGCGGCCCGTTTGAGGGCCTCGCGCAGCACCCCGGCCACGGCGCGCAGGGCCTCGTCACCCTGCTGGTGGCCGCAGGCGTCGTTGTAATTCTTGAACAGGTCCACGTCGACCAGGCACAGGGCCAGCGGGGCGTGTTCGCGCCGGGCCTGGTTGAGCTCCCGTTCGAACAGCTCGTTGAACGAGCGCCGGTTGTGCAGGCCGGTCAGCGCGTCGGTGGCCGAGGCCAGCGCCAGGCGCTGGTTCAACTCCTCCAGGTCGCGGGTACGTTCGCTTACCTTGTGGTCCAGGTCCTCGCTCAGGGCCCGCTGGGCGTCGAGGGCGCGCTCTTCCGCCTCAAGTTTCGCCTGTTTGAAGCGGTTGATCTGGTCCGCCACGCCGAAGGAGAGCAGCAGGAACTCAAGGGCGGAGCCGATGTTGAGGGCGTTCTCGGTGAGCGGGCTGGCGGCGATCACGCCGAACACCCGCAGGTAGTAGAGCAGGGCGCCGAGAACCAACACGCTCCAGGCGAGGACGAAATAGCGTGCCGGCCGGTAGCCGCGGAACATCAGGTATACCGCGGTGCCGAGCAGCAGTGGCAGCATCAGCATGCCGACGGGGATCAGCAGGGCGAAGGGCAGGGCGTACATGTTCAGCAGCGCCGGCACCAGGGGCAGGGCGATCAGCACCGAGAGCCAGAGGATGATTCGGTGAATCCGCGGCGTCTGGCGGCGGGTGTCGAGGTAATGGGTGCTGAACAGGGCCAGGCAGAGATAGATCGCGACCCCGCTGAGGGGCACCATCTGGTTGTTCAGCAGCGGGTGGTCCGGCCACAGGTACTGGTAGGCGTAGCCGCGGAAGGTGAAGTTCCAGACGAAGAAGGCGGAGAGATAGAGCGCGTAGTAGAAAAACATGCGCTCCCGCGTCGACAGGAACAGGAACAGGTTGTACAGCAGCAGGGCCAGCAGCGCGCCGTAGTAGAAGCCGTAAATGAGTTCGTCGTTGCCGGCGTGCTCAAAGAAGGGTTTCTGCCGCCACAGGTTGAGGGGAATGGCGTCGTACAGCCCGTCGTGGGTGTCCAGATGGAGGTAAACCGTGAGGGTCTGTCCCGGGGCGAAGATGAGGGGGAAGAGGAAGTTCCGGTAATTGACCGGCCGGCTGGCGAAGGGGCGGCGGTCACCGGTGGCGACGTGGCTGAGGATGCGGTCGCCGTCGACCAGGTAGACGTCGAAGTAGTCGTGCAGCGGCATCGCCGCCTCCAGCACCCGGGTCACGCGCTTGGCGGAGGGGTTGCCGAGGTTGAAGCGGACCCAGTAGGCGGCGCCGGAGAAGCTGAAGTTGAGGATCTGATCGCGGCTGCGCCGCCACGGCTGTTTGGCATACAGCAGCTGCGTCAGGGTCAGATTCCGTTGCGGGTCGGCCAGCACCTGGACGCGGTCGCCGAGGGCGACCCTCGGCCCCATTTTGCTGACGTCGAGGGGCGCCGTCGCGGCCGCGGCGGCCTGGGCAAGGGAAAGAAGCAACAACAGCAGCCAAAGGGGCCGGATTCTGCGGCGGGGCGACAGCATCAAGTTGGGGGTTCCGGCGACACGGATGATCCATATTACGGCAGGGACCGCAACGAATCATCCGCCGGTGCTTCATGCAGCGCCCGCCCGGCGGTAGGATGCGGGCTCCACGGTGAATTCAGACAAGGAGGAATGCAGATGCCGAAGAAGTGCCATGAGGTGGACTACGAAATCGTCGGCAACGGTGCCCAGATGCTGATGGTCGAACTGGACCCCGGCGAAACGGTGATCGCCGAGGCCGGGGCGATGACCTACATGGAGGAGGGTATCGGCTTCGAGACCCGCATGGGCGACGGCTCCGAGGCCGACAGCGGCCTGATGGGCAAGCTGTTCAATGCCGGCAAGCGCATGATCAGCGGCGAGTCGCTGTTCATGACCCACTTCACCCACCACGGCACCGGCAAGGGTCACGTCGCCTTCTCGGCACCCTACCCGGGCGAGATCATCGCCCTCGATCTCGATCCCCTCGGCGGCGAACTGCTGTGCCAGAAGGATGCCTTTCTCTGCGCGGCCCTCGGGACCAAGCTGGACATCGCCTTTACCAAGCGCCTGGGCGTCGGCTTTTTCGGCGGTGAGGGCTTCATCCTGGAGAAGCTGAATGGTGACGGCATGGTCTTCATTCATGCCGGCGGCACCGTGGTGGAACGCCAGCTGAACAACGAGACCCTGCGCGTCGATACCGGCTGCCTGGTCGCCTTCCAGCCGGGCATCGATTACGACATCGAGCGTGCCGGCAACCTCAAGAGCATGGTGTTCGGTGGCGAGGGCATGTTCCTGGCCACCCTGCGCGGTACCGGCAAGGTCTGGCTGCAGAGCCTGCCTTTCTCGCGCTTCGCCGACCGGGTCATCGCCAACGCGCCCAAGGCGGGCGGCAGCCAGACCGGGGAGGGCTCGGTGCTCGGTGGTCTCGGGCGGCTGCTGGACGGCGACTGAGGCGCCACCTCACGGCGGCTAGCGCAAAGCCCGTGTCGGCACGAGCGGCCCCGCTGGCGGAGTCCCGAACAGGGGGCGCACCCACGGCACGAAAGTGCCATGGGTGCGCCGGGCGGCATGCGCTGCGCTCAGCTGTCGTCGCCGCGCGGAGCGTCGGCGGTGTCGATGCCGGTGCCGACGTTGTCGGAGCGCAGTTCGTCCAGCTCCATCGGCCGGCTGGTGCGGTCGAGCATGGCCTCGATGGCCGCCTCGTGACGGCCCTGCATGTCGCCGATTTCCGGGTCGGCCGGGCTCATGTGATGGGCCATGGCGGGCACGCTGGCCAGGGTCAGCAGGGTGGCGGCGATGATGGTGTACTTCATTGGGGATACCTCTTGGACGGTCTCTTTACGGGTCGGGGTGTTCGGTAAAGAAAACGTAAAGACGGTCCTGGAGGTTCCCTGCGCGATTCAAGTCGGCCGGCGGTGTCCGGGCCCCCGGGCGTTTCCCCGGGGGCCGCGGGCCGTACTGCATCCCGTCACTTGCTGATATCGAACTGAACCCGCCGGTTCTGGGCCCGGCCCTCGGCGGTGGCGTTGCTGGCGACCGGTTCCGCCTCGCCCTTGCCCACGGCCTGCAGCATGCCGCGGTCGATGCCCTGCTGCGCCAGGTAGTCCACCACGGCCTCGGCCCGGCGCTCCGAGAGACGCTGGTTGTAGGCGGCGCTGCCGACGCTGTCGGTGTGGCCCGTCACCGTGATCCGCTTCACGTCCGGCCGGCCCTTGAGCGCCTTGGCCAGGCGGTCGAGCACCGACTCTGATGTCGGCGTCAGCCGTGTCGAGTCGGTGGCGAAGAGCACGTTGTGCAGCACGATCCGGTACATGCAGCCGTCCCGGTCCACCTCGGCGCCGGCCGGGGTATCCGGGCACTTGTCCAGGTAGTCCGCGACGCCGTCGTGGTCGCTGTCGAGGGGGCAGCCGGCGGCGTCCACCTTGACCCCGTGGGGGGTGTCGGGGCAGCGGTCACTGACGTCGGGCACACCGTCGCCGTCGCTGTCGAGGGGGCAGCCGCTGGCGTCCACCGCCGTCCCCTTCGGGGTGCCCGGGCACTTGTCCTTGTCGTCGTAGACGCCGTCGCCGTCCGAGTCCTTCATCCCGCCGCACTGGGCGGTCGGCGGCACGCCGTATTCAGTCTGCCAGCACTCGCCGTAGCTGTTCATGGGAATGGTGCCGCGGGTGGTGTCGACGTAGCGGTCGGCGGCCAGGGCCGGCATGGCTGACGCAAGCAAAAGGGCGGCGGCGCCCAGCAGTAGCCGGGAAACTGTTCTTACAAACATGGCTGACATCTCCTTATCCGCGGTGTGCGGTCGCCGTGCCGACGGCAGTGGCACAGTCCTCAGAGACTATAGACGCGCTCAGGGCGCCTTCCAGGGACGACATCACCGTAGTTTTCGGGGGTTGCCGTCCGGGGTTGCAGGCGACGCGGGGTGGCGTCGCCTGCGGGCCATCGCGAGGGCGGTGTTCCACCGCCCTGGATTAGTGTCAAAAGGGGTTATGCTTTTGCCGGGGCCGGGATATTGGTGACTCTCCCGCTCGGTTTCCGTGTCAGCCCGGTGCTGCGGGCCCAGCCGCAACCCGATGTGGCGGGGACCGGCCCGAGCGTCGACGACAACTGCCAGATCGTCGTGACCCTGGAAAACCGCGGTCCCGGCGAGGTGCCGCTCACCGCGTACGACCGGTTCCGCGGCCCGACGGTCACCTTCCGCAAGGACGGCGCGCCGTTCGGCCGCTGGCGCCTCAACTCGGTCGATCCCTCCCGGCAGCTGCGGCAGCCCGGAGGCAGCGTGACCTGGACCCGGGCGCGCTGAAACCCTCCTGCACTGCCAACGTCTCGGTCAGCGTCGACAACGAACAGCTGCTGCACGAAACAGACCGCGGCAACAAGGTCCTCTCCAAGAGCCTCAGCTGCACCCCGGCGCTGTCCGATCTCGCCATTGCGGACATCACCTTCGCCGCCGACTGCCGGCCGGTGGTACACCTGCGCAACGAGGGCGACGCGCCCCTGCCGGCCCCGGTCGTCGTCGCCTACCTCCGGCGCTACCTGGACGACCTGCCCGGCGGCAGCATCAGGCTGTTCCAGATCGATCCGGGCAAGGCGCTCATGGCACCCGGCGGCAGCGGCAGCTTTACCGATGGCAGCGAGTTCCGGGCGCAGGGCGTGGTCGAGTACGGGCTGGAAAGGCTGGGTCAGGAGGCGAGCACGAGCAACAACGCCAAACAGGTCAACGTGCCGCAGCAGTGCCGCCACGGCGGCGGTACAACGCCGGTAGGGTCGCGCCCGCTGAAGCCGGCCCCACTGCGGCTGCACCGCTGGGTCAGGCGGCGGTGACCCGGTCGCGGCCGCTGGCCTTGGCCTGATAGAGGTGCTTGTCCGCGCTCGAAATGAGCGTGTCCAGGCTGTGGTGGCGCTCCTCCCGCTGGGCCACGCCGAAGCTCGCGGTCACGCGGATCTCGGCGTCGCCACGCTGCAGGGCGATCTCCGCGATCGCCTTGCGCACCCGTTCGGCCAGGGCGGCCGCCTCGGCCAGGCCGGTCTCCGGCAGCAACAGAATGAACTCCTCGCCGCCCCAGCGGGCCATCAGGTCCTGCTGGCGGATGCTTTTGCCCAGCACCCTTGCCGTTTCCACCAGCACGTCGTCACCGCAACCGTGGCCGTGGCGGTCGTTGATGCGCTTGAAGCGGTCGATGTCCAGCAACACCACGGCCAGCGGGTGGCCGTGACGCAGGGTGACGTTCCAGATCGGCGTCGCCTTGTCGTAGAAGGCGCGGCGGTTGTCGGCGCCGGTGAGCGGATCCAGTTTGGCCAGCTGTTCGGCCTGCAGCTTCTCCCTCTGCCCGACGCGGAACTGGTAGGTGAGGGCCAGGGCCAGCAGGGTGGCGTCCAGCAGGATGCCGACATCAACGCTGTGGTAGGTCCAGACGTTGCTGGGGATGAAGCCCCAGACGGCGAGCGCGGTCACCGCCGTGCCGACCATGGCGGAGATCGCCGCCAGCAGGAAATAACGCGCCGGCTTCTGTCCCGAACGCAGGCAGAGCGCGCCCATGGCCAGCATGGTCACAGTGAACAGGACGACGAAGGTAAAGGCGATCAGCAGGGCCAGGCGCTGGTCATCCGCGACGATGGCCGCCAGCAGCAGGAGGAAGGTGACGGCCATGAAAGCGATGACCGCCTTGCGCACCCGCGGGAAATGGCGGCGCATGTCGAGGAAGCGCAGGGCGAAGGCCAGCCCGCTGATGCCGAACAGGACCATGAACAGCGGCTTGGACCATTGGGCCCAAAGGGTCTGTTCGGGCCAGAACCAGGCGAAGCCATGGCCGGTGTAGGCGATGTTCATCAGCAGAAACATGCCGAGGTAGAGCGAGTAGAGGATGTAGCGTGCGTCCCGCAGGCCGGCGAACAGCATCGCGTTGTAGGCCAGCAGGGCGAAGGCGAAGCCGTAGAGAAAGCCGTAGCCGTAGTTCTCGGCCTGGGCCCTCGAGGTCGCCTGGGCCGGGGACATGAGGCGGATCGGCAGCACCATCGGGTCGGCCGTTGCCACCCGGACATAGAGGTCGCCGAGGCCGGGGGCGAAATCGTGATCGAAGACGAAGTAGCGGCTGTCGACCGGGCGGGAGGGGAACGGCAGCAGGTCGCCGGTGTGGTAGCTCGCCTCGGTGTGGCCGCCGTGTAGGAAGTAGACATCGACCTGGTCGAGCCAGGCGGTCTCGACGGAGAGGCGGCGGGGCAGGGGGCGGCTGTCGGGGTTGAGCACGCGGAAATGGAGCCACACGGGCCGTGGGCCGATGCCGAAGGTCGGGATCGCGCGCCGGGACGGGTGGAAACGCCCCGCGGCATAGGCCGCAACGGCCTGCTCCAGGCTCAACCGGCCGCCGGTCTCCATGAGGTAGTCGGCATAGCGCCCGAGCGCTTCGGTCCGGGGCGGGTCGAGGCGCAGGATCCCACCGGGCTCCGCCCGTGCGCCAGACGACAGCAGCGCGAGCAGCAGGAACAACGGCAACATGAGGCTGTGTTTCATCGACGGGTGGTGGGGCAATCGTGCCGGCATGAGCGGACGGCGTGTCCGCAAGCTCTTATCGCTTCGGGAAGGACGGGTTTCAGGCGAACAGCTTCTGCCACCAGCGCCGGCGGTTGCCGGGCGGCGGCAGGGCGGCCTGCAGGTCGGTGGGCGGCAGCAGGGAGAGGATCCAGCCGGGCAGCGGCGGGCTGTCGCTGTAGCCGCAGCTCACGCCGAGGTTGTGCGGATCGAAGATCTTGACGAAGGAGGGATCGGCCAGGTCGTCGGCGTAGACGATGCCGCAGTAGTCCTCCTCGTGATCCCGGCGCAGCAGGGCGTCGATCTCGCTGATGAAGGTTTCCAGTTGCGCCCCGTCGACCGCTGTCTCCGGCGGCATCTCCCCCACGGCGTAGACGTACCAGCCGGCGCCGGCCTTGCCGCGCAGGGTCTGCCACAGGCTGTCCAGGTTCTCCCACTTGAGGGCGCTCTTGAAGTTGCCGCGGTAGGCCGCGAGATAGGCGTCGTCGGTCTGCTGGTTCATGGTCGTCGTGTGGGTCCGGCTGGCGGTTACGCGGGTTCGTGCACGGAGTATTCGTTCGTGGAGAGCTTATCAGCTTCGGCGGCGGTCGGCAGCCTCGCCGCGCCGGCCCCCCGGACGACCGGCCGATCCGGCCGGGGCACGTCCTGGAGGGCGCGCAAGAGCGCGCCGTCAGCGGAAATTCAGGCGCTTGCGCTGGCGCGGTGACGGGTGAAAGTGGTGGTCCACAGCTTCAGCCGGTTGGAGAGCTCACCCCGTACCTTGCGAAAGAGCTGCATCCGCTGTTCGTCGCTGCCGGTGGCCGCGGCCGGGTCCTCGAAGCTCCAGTGGATCCGACGGCTGTCGCCGGGAAAGGTGGGACAGTTGTCCCGCGCGCGGTCGCAGACGGTGATGATGTAGTCGAATTCCTGGTCGAGGAACTCGTCGATCGGCTTGCTGCGCTGCCCCGAGATGTCGACGCCGACTTCGGCCATGGCGCGGATCGCCATCGGGTGGATGTATTTGGGTTCGGTGCCGGCGCTGTGGACCTCGAAACGCTCACCGCCCAGGCTGCGCAACAGGCCTTCGGCCATTTGCGAGCGGCAGGAGTTGCCGGTGCAGAGAAACAGGACCTTGATCGGGGGGGTGTTCATCGGTGGCGTCCTCCAGCCGGATTGGAAATATATGCTTGCGCGTATATGCATAATGGCATATATTCGTTTCCATGCATATAGCCACCGACAACCTGTTTCGAGCCCTTGCCGACGCTACCCGCCTGCGCGCCCTCATGCTGCTGCTGGGGCACGACGAGCTCTGCGTCTGTGAACTGACCTACGCTCTCGGCGTCAGCCAGCCAAAGGTATCGCGTCACCTGGCCCAGCTGCGCGAGGCGGGCCTGGTGAGCGACCGCCGCCAGGGGCTGTGGGTCTATTACCGTCTGCACCCGGAACTGCCCGCCTGGGCGACCCAGGTGCTGCAGGCCACCGCCGCCGGGGTGGCCGGCGAACAACCCTTTGCCGCCGACGGCGCGGCACTGGCCGAGATGCCCAACCGACCCGGCGCCGCCTGCTGCGCCTGAACCCCTCCCCAACTGGAAACCGACCCATGAGCGACAAGATCCGCCTGCTGTTCCTGTGCACCGGCAACTCCTGCCGATCCCAAATGGCCGAAGGCTGGGCCCGCCAACTGGGCGGCGAGCGTTTCGAGGTGCTCTCCGCCGGGATCGAGGCCCACGGCAAGAATCCGCGCGCCATCGCCGTGATGGCCGAGGCCGGCATCGATATCTCGAACCAGGAGTCGACCCGCCTGACCCCGGAGATGCTCGAGGGGCTGGACCTGATCGTCACCGTCTGTGGCCATGCCGACGAGCACTGCCCGGCGGTGGCGTCGACCACTCGCAAGGAGCACTGGCCGCTGACCGACCCGGCCAAGGCCGCCGGCAGCGAGGATGAGATCATGGCCGAGTTCCGCGCCACCCGCGACGAGGTGCGCCGGCGGGTGGCCGATCTGCTTGAACGGCTGAGCGCGCAAGTGGAGGTGGTTTGAATTGAATACGCTGAATCGTCTGAGCTGGGGCCTGCTGCTGTTCCTGAGTGCGTTCGCCGCGCAGGCCTTCGAACTCCATCCCCGCAAGGTGGTCGACGGGGTCTACGCCCTGATCGGACCCACCGGGGCCCGGACCTACGCCAACTACGGTCTCAACGACAACCTCGGCTTCATCGTCACCGACGCCGGCGTGGTGCTGATCGACAGTGGCGCCGCGGCGCAGTCGGGGCCGCTGGTCGAGCAGGCGATCCGTGAGGTCAGCGACCAGCCGGTGCGCTGGGTGATCAACACCGGCAGCCAGGATCACCGCTGGCTCGGCAACGGCTACTTTGCCGCCAAGGGGGCACAGGTGATCGCCCTGGCGCGTACGGTGCGTACCCAGCGGCAGTTTGCCGATCAGGAACTGGGGATGCTCAAGCGGGTGTTGAAGGATCACCTCGACGGCACCCACCCGGTGACCGCCGCCAAGGGCCTGCCGGGCGACGCCGCCAAATTCACCCTGGGCGGCGTGCCGCTGGAGCTGCACTGGTTCGGCGACGCCCACTTCCCGGGCGACGCGGTGCTCTGGCTGCCGCGGCAGCGGGTGCTGTTCAGCGGCGACCTGATCTTCGTCGACCGCATCCTCGGGGTGATGCCGGAGAGCCGCACGGTGAGCTGGGACCACGCCTTCCACCGCACGCTCGATACGCTCAAGCCGCGCTACATCGTGCCCGGCCACGGCGCCGTCTGCGACGCGGCCAAGGCGCGCCGCGACACCGGGGCCTATCTCGACTGGCTGGTGGCAAAGGTGCAGCCGGCGGTGGAGAACTGGGACGGCCTGGAGCAGACGGTGACGCGTCTCGGCGATGCCAAGCAGTGGGCCTACCTGGAGCACTACGACACCCTGCACAAGGCCAACATCAACCGCACCTACGTGCAGATCGAGAACGGCGACCTGGGCCAGGAGCCCTAGGCGTTCAACCAAGGGACAGGAGAACAGCGTGTCAGCACAATGCGAAGTGGCGGTCAAACAGGCGGCCGGCGCCGAGATGGGTTTTTTCGAGCGCTACCTCACGGTGTGGGTCTTCCTCTGCATCGTTGCCGGTATCGCCCTCGGCCATTTCTTCGCCGGGCCGTTCCAGGCGATCGGGCGGATGGAGCTGGCCCAGGTGAACCTGCCGGTGGCCCTGCTGATCTGGCTGATGATCATCCCCATGCTGTTGAAGATCGACTTCTCGGCCCTGCACCACGTCAAGGAGCACTGGCGCGGCATCGGCGTCACCCTGCTGGTGAACTGGGCGGTGAAACCCTTCTCCATGGCCCTGCTCGGCTGGCTGTTCATTCGCGTGCTGTTCGCCGACTGGCTGCCGGTGGCCCAGCAGGACAGCTACATCGCCGGCCTGATCCTGCTGGCGGCGGCGCCGTGCACCGCGATGGTTTTCGTCTGGAGCCACCTGACCAAAGGCGAGCCCCATTTCACCCTGACCCAGGTGGCGCTGAACGACAGCATCATGATCGTCGCCTTCGCCCCCATCGTGGCCCTGCTGCTGGGCATCTCCAGCATCACGGTGCCCTGGGCCACCCTGTTCCTGTCGGTGCTGCTCTACATCCTGATTCCGGTGGTCATCGGCCAGTGGTGGCGCAAGGCGGTGCTGGCCCGCGGCGGCGAGGCGGCGCTGGAGAAACTGCTGGCGCTGCTGCATCCGGTCTCGCTCACCGCGCTGCTGGCGACCCTGGTGCTGCTGTTCGGCTTCCAGGGCGAGCAGATCATCGAGCAGCCGCTGGTGATCGTGATGCTGGCGGTGCCGATCCTGATCCAGGTCTACTTCAACTCCGGCCTGGCCTACCTGCTCAACCGCAAGTTCGGCGTGGCCCACTGCGTGGCCGGGCCGTCGGCGCTGATCGGCGCCAGCAACTTCTTCGAGCTGGCGGTGGCCGCGGCCATCAGCCTGTTCGGCTTCAACTCGGGCGCCGCCCTGGCTACCGTGGTCGGCGTGCTGGTGGAGGTACCGGTGA
>CAZMMH010000009.1:0-20575 GCA_964567315.1 uncultured Gammaproteobacteria bacterium | reverse complement strand
GAAGGATGAAGGCGTTGCGCCTTGGCGGCGGGGCTACAGGGCCGGGGCCTCGATGGTCAGCGCCTTGGTTTCGGGTACCGCTTTCATCTGCGGCTCGGTGGCGCGCACCAGCAGATCGTAATAGCGGCGGATGTTCTCCACGTAACGCACCGGCTCGTAGCCGCGGGCGTAGCCGTGGGTCGCCTTTTCGTACCATTTGGCCCGGCTCAGCAGGGGCAGTGCCTTCTTGATCTCGCTCCACAGGTTGGGCCGGCCGTTGCGCCGGGCGACGATGATGCCGGCATCGGAGAGGTGGCCGTAGCCGACGTTGTAGGCCGCCAGCGCCATCCAGGTGCGATCCGGCTCGCGAATCGCCAGGGGCAGGCGATCCTTGATCTGGCGCAGGTAGCGGGCGCCGGCCATGATGCTCTGCTCGGGATTCAAGCGGCTCTTCACGTCGAGGGCGCGGGCCGTGTTCAGGGTCAGCATCATGATGCCGCGCACGCCGGTGGGCGAGACCGCCTTGGGATCCCAACCCGACTCCTGGTAGGCCATGGCCGCCAGCAGGCGCCAGTCGAAATTGTATTTTTTCGCGGCCTCCCGGAAGTCGCCGATGAACGGCGGCAGCCTGAGCTTGATATCCGAGAGGAAGGTGCGGGTCTGCACGTAGTCGAAGCGCTTCACATGGCCGAAGTGGCGCTCCATCAGGTGGTTCAGCTCGCCGCTGGTGCGCAGGATGTGGAAGAAGCGCAGAACCTCGCCGAGCAGGGAATCATCGGCGCCGGGTGGAAAGGCCCAGGCCAGGCGCTCCGGTTCGCCGACGTCGAAGGCCACCCGCAGCGTCGGATAGAACTGCTGCATGTGGCGCACGGTATTGGAGTCGGCGATGGTGAAGTCGATCAACTGCTGCCAGACCAGATAGAGCAGCTCGTTGCTGTCGGACTGTTTGTTGGCGAACCAGGTGAGGTTGGGGTGCTGCTTTTTCAGCCGTTGCAGCAGCTCCTCCTGGCTGCTGCCGGCGGGCACCTCGAGAATGCCGTCCTGCAGGTCGTCCACCGTCTTTGGACGCAGGCCGCCGATGCGGTAGACGAGTTGCTGGGAGACCTGCTCGTAGACCGGGCCGAACACCACCCGGCGCAGGCGCGAGTCGGTGACCGCCAGTCCGGCCGCCGCGAAGTCGGCCTTGCCCTCCGAAATCATCGAGATGATGTCGCCGGGACGCTTGGTCACCACCACCCGCAGGTGCACGCCCAGATGCTCGGCGAAACGCCTGGCGAGGTCGTACTCGAAGCCGGTCGGTCCGTTGGGCCCTTCGTAGTAGGTGGTTGGGCTGTTGCGGGTGAGGACGGTGATGTAGCCGAGGCGTTTGATCCGCTCCAGCGCGGTCTCGGGTTTGCTGCACGAGCCCAGCAGCGCGCTCAGCGCCAGAAGGGCCACGGCGCGGAACAGCACGCCGCGAGGAGGAGGGGAAAGCAGTGGCATTGAATCAAAGAGAGGCTATGAGACCGCGAGGTACATCGTGTAGAATTTACCACCTGCCGCGCCGGGCGACCACCGGCGGCATTCCTCCGGAGAGGTGGCTGAGCGGCTGAAAGCGCACGACTCGAAATCGTGTAACGGGGCGACTCGTTCGAGGGTTCAAATCCCTCCCTCTCCGCCATCTTCGGCTCCGGCTGCGCGCCAATGGCAGGCGCGGCCGCCGTCACCGGCGGGTGACCTGCCTCCCCGACCCGCGCTCCGTGTTCGGCCTCCGCCGGCACTATTCCATCGAAATATGTGACCGAGTTCGCGGTTTTGTCGTGAACTGCCCGCTTTTCCCTGGGCAGGGCGCTGCTTTCTGCAATCTTGGGAACAGGCGGCCGTCGCCCATGCCGGCGTCCCGCCGCCACCAACAATAAGAACGGGCCGCCCTCGGGCATCGCCGGATGATCATTCCAAGGAAGAGCCCGGATTCTGAAAGGGGACAGCGTGGATACTGCGATCGAATGGAACGAGGGGTTTCAGGTCGGCATCGACACCGTCGACGAACAACACCGGCAACTGTTTGCCCTGGTCAACCGGCTGGGCCGCCTGGCCAAGGAGACGGGGCGGCGGGGCGTCACCAAGGCGATCATCGAAACCCTGGACGAACTCGGCGCGGCGGCCAGCGAACACTTCGCTCACGAGGAGTCGCTGATGCAGGCGGTGCATTTCGCTGGGCTGACCGAGCATGCGCGGGAACACCGCATGCTGCTGGGTGAACTGCGCGCCATCGCCCACGCGATCAAGAGCGGCCGCGACCGCTTTGACCAGAAGGTGTTTGCGGCCCTGCGCCAATGGCTGGTGGTCCACAACCGTTATAACGAGCGCGCCTTTGCCGAGGCCTGCCGGAAGGCGCTACGCGCGAATCCGGGCGCCGTGCCGCAGTCGCCGGGCTAGGCCGGAGATCCCCGGCGCCGTCGTTGCCTATGCCGGTCATGCTGACCCCCGGCGCATTGGCGCCCACCTGCCTCGCCACCGAGCGGAACCACCCACCCACCGACGGGCGACGGCGGTCGACCGGTGGCGCGTTGACCACGTCGACGCGGTGCTGGGGCCCGCTGCGCTTGACCACCATGTGTCTTCCTCCGGGCGCGATGAGGGCCTGTCCCGGCAGATCCTGCCGAGGCCGCTGCGCAGTTCGCTTTGGTCACCACCGCCCGGGCCCCGCCGCCATGCCTGTATGGTGGCGCCGCGCTCGCTCAGGCTGGAGCAGATCATCCCCGCTGTCGGTGTTCCTGCCGCAGCTTGCGCATGACGGGGATGCCGTCCATGCGTGGCATCTCGACGTCCAGCATCAGCAGGTCCGGCGGCTCCCGCTGATTCACCTGTCACTGTGCTGGTGATTTGTCGAAAAATCATCGGCTACAGTGAGAGAGGGCCAAGCGTTTTGAGGGTGTGGTAGTAGATTCGCGGCAAGCGTTTGAGTGATTGGCATGGTTGCCGGCACTGCAGCCATGCGCAGATGGCATATGCTTGGGACAGCGCCGGGTATGAGGCGTGGCGACACGGGAGCGTTGCCGACGGGGGCATCGACGGACGATGACGACGCGGGACGCAGTCAGGAAGACGATTCTCCTCATCGACGATTCGGTGGAACAACTCGCCATTGCGTCGAACGTGCTTGCCGATGACTATCGCGTGATCGCCGCGACTGGCGGCGAGGCCGGTCTGCGCCGGGCCCGGGAGGCGCGCCCGGATCTGATTCTGCTCGATGTGATGATGCCCGGGCTCAGCGGCTACGAGGTCTGCCGGCGGTTGAAGGCGGATGCGACCACCCGCCACATACCGGTGATCTTCGTGACCTCGCTGGATTCCGCGCCGGACGAAGCCAAGGGTTTCGAAGTGGGCGCGGTGGACTACATCGTCAAGCGCATCTCGCCGGCGGTGGTCCTGGCGCGGGTCGCCAGCCACCTGGAGCTGGCGCGCCTGCGCGGGCATCTGGAGGAGCAGGTCCATCAGCGCACGGCGGAGCTTGAGGATGAACGGGCACTGCTGCGCAGCCTGCTCGACTCCATTCCCGATCTGATCTTCTACAAGGACCCGAACGGCGTTTACCTCGGCTGCAACCGGGCGTTCGAGGAGTATGTTGGCAAAGCGGAAACGGAGATCGTCGGCCACCGCGACGCGGACCTCGTTCCCGGCACCTATGCGGACGCCCGGCAGGTGCCACTGGAGGCTGGGCAGACGGGGCCGAGCGAGGGCTGGCTCTATTATCCCGACGGCCGCCGCGTGCTTATGGAAACCTTGAAGACCCCGTTGCGGGGGGCTCCAGGGAGAGGTGCGCGGCCTTATCGGCATCAGCCGCGACATCACCGAGCGCTGGCAGGCCGATGAGGAGCGTCGTGCCCATGTGGTCAGGCTGCAGCAGTCGCTGGAACAGACCATCATCGCGATCGGTGCCGCGATCGAGAAGCGCGACCCCTATACCGCGGGGCATCAGCACCGGGTGGCCGAACTCGGCTACGCCATAGCGAAGGAACTGGAACTGGACGAGGAGACCGCCTCGGGGGTACGCCTCGGGGGCTTTATTCACGATCTCGGCCAGCTCTATGTGCCGAGCGAGATACTCAATCGTCCGGGGCCGGTTTCGGAGGTCGAGCTGGCCTTTATTCGCGAGCATCCGAAGGTCGGCTACGAGATCGTTCGCGAAATCGAATTTCCCTGGCCCATCGCCCAGATGCTGCTGCAGCATCACGAGCGGCTCGACGGTTCCGGCTACCCCCAGGGGCTGGTGGGCGACGAGATAATCCTTCAGGCGCGGATCATCGCCGTCGCGGACGTGGTCGAGGCGATGGCTTCCAATCGGCCGTATCGCCCCGCCTGCGAGCTGGAGGAGGCGCTGGCGGAAATCGAACGCCATGCGGGGATCCTCTATGACGCGCAGGTGGTCGAGGCCTGCCTGAAGCTGTTCCGCAACCGGGGCTACGCGCTGACTCCGTTGGCGTACGGGCTGGCCTAGCCCGGCGGATGGCCGGGGCGTCGGCGACTTGCGGCGTTCCGGTGAATTCCCCGCTGCAGGGCGCGCGTGCGGGGTGAGAGTGATAGACTATGCACGTAAGTGCTCGTCACCAATCAAGGAGCCTGCGGTGAACCTGCCCATTGATCGTTTCAACCTGCCGCGCGAAGTTGTCATTGTCGACCAGGGCGGCGCCTATTTTGCCGGACCGCGCGTCTGGTCTTCCCGTCCCGAGCGTGCCCGAATTCTCTCCTCCGGTGCGGCCGTGCGTCTGATCGAACAGGATCCGTTCGATTTTTCGGGCTGCCGCCTGGTGTCCGCCGGCAGTCTTTCGGGCGCCGCCTGAGGCGGCACTGGAATCCCGCGCCTTCGCGCGCGGTGTGGGTGCTCAGGGGTGCGCAATCTGACCGCACCCCGGTCCCGGCCGTAGCTCTGTCCTTCAATTCCCCAGCACACGAAAAAGCCCAGAATCCGCCCCGGGTCTGCGGCTGTATTTTGCGCTATACCGTATATCGAATATATTCAGCTCATTCCAGGGTGCCGCCGGGCGTCGGGCGGCCTGTTGGGCTTTGCGAGCCGGGAGCGAGTGATGGCGGACGACGGACAAATGGATCTGTGGGGGGCGGAGCCCAAGGAAACCAAGGCGGCGAAACGGAAAAAGGCGCCGGAGTCCGGTCGACGATCCGAGTTGGGGAAAGGGGGGCGTCAGGCCAAGGCGAGGCCGAAGCCCGGCGCAGCGGCGGCGAAAGGGCCAGCGCGGCGGGCGGGTGACACCGCCGCGCCCTCGGCGAAGGTCAAGCGTGACCTGTTCTCGATGCCCGGTGGGGATTACGAGTTGATTCAGCAGGTCCGGCTGCGGCTGATGAAGGCGGGGGTGGCGGCCAACAAGTCGGAGGTGGTGCGCGCCGGCCTGCACGCGCTGGCGGGCTTGTCCGACACCGTGCTGCAGAAGGTATTTGCCAAGGTCGAAAGGATGAAGCCGGGGCGCAAACGCTGAGCCTGTGGTGTCCGCGATATATCGTATGTATGAACGATGCCCGCCGGCTGATGTCGGCGGGGTCTCAGGGAGGGTTATGATATATACCGAAAATGCCGCCCCGGGGCGTGCGCCGGCCCTGCCCAGAAGCAATGTATCGCTCGAACTAACTGATATATCACGTTGATATTAAACTTATTTTGCGTGCGAATTAAGGTCGCCGCAGGTGCTCGCGCCGCTTGCATCGCGGGCATGGGACAGCGCCTCAAATCGGAATGAAGACGATCGATGGCTGATATGGAAGCAAGCATTGCCGACGAGCTCGCCAACCTGCCGCCGTTGCCGAGTTCGGTGTTGCAACTGCAGGTGCTGTGCAACCAGCCGGACACGGCCCTGCGGGAACTGGCGGCGGTGGTCGAACAGGACCTGTTGTTGACGGCCAACCTGCTGCGAATCGCCAATTCGCCCTATTACGGCTACTCCGGACGGGTCACCAAGGTCGAGCAGATGATCATCCTGTTCGGCACCGGCGCGGTGCTGGGCTTTGCTCTGGCGAGCGCCGTGCGGGGCATCCTCAAGGTGGATCTCTCCCCCTACGGGCTCGATGAGGAGCAGTTTTCGGCGCTGGCACAAAAGCGCAGTTCCCTCGCCATGCGCTGGTATCGCCGGGCCGAGCCGAGCAAACGGGAGCTGCTGGTCCCGGCGGCTTTTCTCGATGGGGTCGGCATGGTGTTCATCGCCCACGTGCTGCGGCGTGACGGGCGCGGCGAGGTCTTCCGGCAGGCCCTGGCCGACGGCGGGGAACCCGCGGCCCTGGAGCGGGCCTTCGTCGGCATGACCAGTTCGGAGGTGACTGCAGGGATGCTGGAGTGTTGGCACCTCGATCCGTTGCTGGTGCACGTGATTTCGCCCGACCCCGGCGAGGAGCCGGGCGAGCTGGCGCAGGCGTTGCAGGTGATCCGCAGCTGCGTACGCATCGGCCTCGGCGAGTTGCCGGAAGAGGAGGCGGAGATTCTGGAGCAGGCCAGACAGTCGGGTCTGGACGCGGCCGGTCTGCACGACGCCCTGGCCACCATCGAACTCTGATCCGCGGCCCCGGCAGCGGCCGGGGCCGGCGTTCAGGTCACCCGTTCATTAGCGCGGTATGCGCCCCGCCTTCGGTGCGTCGGTCCACTCGCGGTGCTGGCGGCGCGACACCCAGACGATCAGCAGTACCAGCAGGGCGAACAGGACCCCGCCGCCGATGGCGAGCCAAAGCAGGTCGCGCTCGTTCAGCCGCTCCCAGGGTGCCCGCACATCCGCCGCCGGCACGACGGGGGTATCGGTTTCGACCTTGACCGGCGCGGAGGAGGCGTTCTCGCCGGTCGTTGCCGGGCTCGCTGCTGCTGCCTCTTCGGGCTCGGTCGTCGCCGGAGCGGCGGCGGTGTCGGTCGCGCCGGTGGTGGAGGGCGGCTGCACGGCCGCCGCGCCAGTGGCCACCGGCGGCATCTCCATCACCCGCTTGGACATCTCGGCGACCTGTTGCGAAAGCTGCTCCACCTGGGCGCGCAGCTCGGTGTTTTCGCGCTTGAGCGCTACGAGTTGCTGCTGCGCCTCGCTGGCAAGGCGGCCGAGTTCGGCCGTCCCCGGCGTGGGTGTCCCGGCCGCCCTTTGGGCCGGCGCGGGCGACGGCTCCGGGGTCGCCGGCTCGGGGCTGAGGATGTGCAGTTTGCCACCGTTGGCGGTGGCGCTCGCGACGGCGGGCCGGGTCGGGCGGGGGGCGGGTACTCGCGCCGCGAGCTCCCGGACATCGCCTGCCGCCGGAATGACCAGCAGCACGCCCGAGCGCATGCGATTCATGTCGCCGCCGATGAAGGCCTTGCGGTTGGCGGCGAAGATCGCCCGCGCCATGGTGCCCAGATCGGCGGTGTCGCCGCGGACCCGGCGGGCGATGGCGTAGAGGGTTTCACCGCGCTCCACCCGCCAGAACCTCGGTTCGTTCGCCGGTGCCGGCTGCGGCGGCGGGGCGGGCAGGGGAGTCGGTTTGGGGTTCGCCGCCGGGGTGGCGCCGCCGGTGGGCAGCACCTCGACGCCGCTGGCGGCGCTGGCGGCCGGCGCCGGTTTTGGTGCGGGTGCCGGCGGGGGCGCGGCTACGGTTGCCGGCGCGGGCGGAGCGGCCGTATGTGGCGGCGGCGGGTCGAGCAGGATGGTGATCTCCTTCACGATGCTGTTGCCGGCGGCGGAGATGCGTATCGGCAGGGACAGGAACGGCTCGTTGACGGGCTGACGGGTGGTGATCAGCAGGCGGGGATGGGCCGGATCGCTCTTGTCCACGGTGAAGCGCAGCTTTTCGTGCAGCGCCAGAAACGGCAGTTGCAGGTGGGCATAGTCCGCCCGGGTGCCCAGCGTGCCGTTCAGGCTGGAGAGCTCCTGGGGCGTGGCCTGCAGCGCCACCTTGACGTCGAGAGGGGCGCCAAGGTAGGAGTCGACGGTGACCGTGCCCATGCCCACGGCATAGGCATGCAGGGGCGCCAGCAGCACGAGCGCGGTCAATACGAAGAGCTTCCGGGTCCAACCTCGCATCGCGTGGTTCCTTTTTCTTGTTTGGGCGTCTGCGCGCGATCCGGCGGGGCACCATTTGCCGTGACGGAAACGACCCGGCGCGCCCCCCCGCACCGCTGCGCTTGAGGATAGCGCGAAATTCCGGTCCTGCCGAGCCCGCGGCGGGCGCAACGGTCGCCGCCGGCGGCAATTTGCCGTTCTCGATGCCGTACGCGGGCGGTATGCCTTACCCCGTGTTACGCCGGTCGGCGGCGCCGACCCGCCACAGCCACAGCAGTCCGACGCTGCCCGCGAGCAGGGAGGCGGCCAGGATGCCGGTCTTGGCCATCAGCAGTGGCTGCGCCTGGCCGAGGAAGGCCAGGTCGGCGATGAAGATCGACATGGTGAAGCCGATGCCGCCGAGCAGGCTGACGCCGACGATATGGGCGAAACGGGTCCCGGCCGGCAAGCGGCCCAGACCGAAGCGTAGCGCCAGCCAGACGCTGCCGGCGATGCCCAGGACCTTTCCCAGGACCAGGCCGACGGTGACGCCCAGGGCCACCGGGTCGGTCAGGGCGCGGCCGAGGGTGGCCGCGTCGATGGGAATGCCGGCATTGGCCAGGGCGAACAGCGGAATGATCAGCAGGGCCACCGGCAGGTGCAGGGCGTGTTCCAGCCGCTGCAGGGGAGACTCCACCAGGTGGACGCCGTTTTCCAGGGTCTGCAGAATCGAATGCTGGGCGGTGTTGGCCATGACCGTCGGCCCCGAGGTGCAATCGGAGTGGCGGCAGGCCTCGTCGTAGTCGTCCATCAGGCCGCGGACCCGGCCGCTGAAACGGCGCGGGTCGACCCGGGAGCCGGCCGGAATGGTCAGGGCGGTGAGCACCCCGGCGAGGGTCGCGTGGATGCCCGACTCGAGCATCGCCAGCCAGAGCAGTCCACCGACCAGCGCATAGGGCAGGGGGCGGCGAATGCCGAACAGGTTCAGCAGCACCAGCAGGCCGACCAGGAGCAGGGCCAGCGCCAGCGGCATCAAGGCGATCTTCTCGGTGTAGAACAGGGCGATCACCACCACGCTGCCCAGGTCGTCGACGATGGCCAGGGCGATCAGGAAGGTGAACAGGCTCTTCGGGATGCGCTTGCCCAGCAACACCATCACACCGACCGCGAAGGCGATGTCCGTGGCCATGGGAATGCCCCAGCCCGTCGCTGCCGGGCCCCCGAAATTGACTGCTGAATAGATTAGCGCCGGGCCCGCCATGCCGCCGATGGCCGCCACCACCGGCAGGGTCGCCTGGCGCGGGTCGGAGAGCTCGCCCACCAGTACCTCACGCTTGATCTCGAGGCCGACGACGAAGAAGAACAGGGCCATCAGGCCGTCGTTGATCCAGTGGTGCAGGCTCTTTTCCAGCACCATACCGCCGAGGGCGAAGCTGATCGGGGTGTGCAGCAGGTGGCGGTAGGCGTGGTCCAGCGGCGAGTTGGCCACGACCAGGGCAATTACGGTGCAGGCCATCAGCAGCAGACCGCTGCTGGTCTCCTGGTGAATGAACTCCTCGATCGGACTGCGGACGCGGCCGAAGACCTTTTCCAGCGGTGCGGCGAGGCGGTCGTCGTCGTCGGACGGATTCGACATGGATGCTCCGGGTGGTTTCAGCTGCCGGTGCCGCGCAGGGCGGGATCGCCGCGGGTGATGTGGGCGGCGTCCATCTGGGTGGCGAGGTCCTTGACCGTGCGTCCCTCCAGGGCCTTTTTCTGCGCGTGCTGAAGTTCACCGACCAGGGAGTCGACCGGCGCCTCCCGGGGCAGGCGCTCCGGCCGCAGGTAGGGACCCTCGTCCTGGGCACGGATCGCCTCCAGTACCTCGCCCAGGCCGACCGCGTCGAGGGGGCGGCAGGGCAGGAAGGCGTGGGGCCGCTCGCTGGTGGTCACCAGCAGGCCGGCCTCCATGAGGGACTGGGCGATGCCGTCGATGATCTCCATCGGCACCCGCAGCTTCTTGGTCAGCGCCTCCAGGGTCCACGGCGGACGGCCTTCATAATAGTGGCGGCCGACGTGGTACATGAACAGCAGCGCCAGCCGCTCCTTCATGCGGGCGCTCAGGCGCAGTTCGCGCCGCGGCGTCGCCAGGTGTTCCGGATGCTGGTGGTAGAAGGCGATGCTGGCCCCCACCAGGAGGATGATCCAGCACAGATAGAGCCAGATCATGAACAGGATCAGGGTGGCGAAGGCGGAATAGATCGCGGCGTACTTGGCCGAGTTGACCAGGAACGAGGCGAAGACCCAGCCGGTGGTCTCCCACAGGGCGCCGGAGATCAGCGCCCCGACCAGGGCCGAGCGGACCTTGACCCGGGTATTGGGGACGAACACGTAGACAAAGGTGAAGGCGCCGATGATCAGCAGGTAGGGCAGCAGGCGTAACCCCAGCTTGATCGCCGGGCCGAACACCGAGGTGGTGATCAGTGCCTGGAAGAAGTGTGAGGCGAACACGGAGGCGGTGATGCCAAGGGCGGTGAAGACCAGGAAGGGGCCGACCAGGAGTACGCTCAAATAGTCGCTGAAGCGCTGGGCCATCGGCCGCAGGCTCTTCACCCGCCAGGTGAAGTTGAAGGCCGCCTCTATCTTCTGCAACAGGGAGATCACCGTGAACAGCAGCAGCGCCAGACTGGCGGTGCCGAGTACCCCGGCGTTGACGTTCTCGACGAAGCCGAGGATGCGGCTGGCGATCTCGTGGCCCTTCTCGCCCAGGGGGGCGAAGAAGTTGAGCAGCAGCGGCTCGAGTTCGCTGTGCACGCCGAAGCCCTTGAGCAGGGCGAAGCTGACCGCCAGCAGGGGCACCAGGGAGAGCAGGGTGGTGTAGACCAGGCTCATGGCGCGCAGGGTGAGCTGGCCGTCGGCCAGGTCCCGGATCACCGCATAACCGAGGCGGGCCGCATAGATCAGGCTGGCCTGTCCGCGCGGAAGGGTGTCTAAATCGACCTGCCAGACGTGGCGGTCGAAGAGCTGCTTGAGTACTCCGCTGGGGGTCATCGGTGGCTCCGATTCGGGCTTGTGCTGATGATAGCCGTAATGGCAGCGGCTGGCAGCCCGTGGCGTTCCTGGGGGATTGGGGGGCGCGCATATCTCGGGTAGTATGTGCCCAGTTGCTTGCGGCAGGCTGGCGCACCCAAATAACAGGCAGGCCGAGTGTGGAGTCTCCGTCGCGGCGCGGCGCGACAATATCCCACCGAGTCAGCTGGATTCTCTGCATGGCGGTTGTCAAACTGGAACATCTGGAAGCCGGCATGGTCCTCGACCACGACGTCAAGGACCTCAGCGGCCGCATGCTGCTGCGTTCCGGCGCCGAAATCACGCCCAAACACCTGAAGATCTTTCGCAGCTGGGGGGTCAGCGAGGCCCACGTCCGCGGCGTCGGCGAGGCGCCGCCGGCGGCTGGTCCGGACCTTGCGGAGCTGGACCCGGTGCTGGTGGCACGGGTCGAGGGGGCGCTGCGCGCCGCATTCGCCTTTCACGATCTCGACGAGCCGGTGACGCGCGAGTTGTTCGCAGTGGCGCTCGACCATCGCCTGCGCCGGGAGGCGCGGAACAGGTGAGTGGCACCGCCGCCGTGCGCGTACTGGTCTCCTCCGCCGAGAACATCGGTTCCCTGCCGCAGGTGTTCAATCGCCTCGATGCGGCGATCAACGACCCCTTCAGCGACTTGGCCGCGATCGGCGATATCCTGGCGGAGGATTCCGGGCTCTCCGCCCGTCTGCTGCGCATCGCCAACAGCGCCATGTTCAATTTTCCCGGGCGCATCGAGACCGTCACCCGGGCCATCACCGTGGTCGGCACCAAACAGCTGCGCGACCTGGTGCTGGCCACCAGCGTGATCAGCCTGTTCAAGGACATTGCCCCGGAGCTGGTCGACATGGAGTCCTTCTGGCGGCACAGTATCGGGGCAGGTATCGCGGCGCGGGCCATTGCGACCTACCGGCGCGAATCCAACATCGAACGCCACTACGTCATGGGTTTGCTGCACGACATTGGCCGCCTGCTGATTTTCATCGCGCGGCCGGCCGAGGCCAGCGCAAGCCTGCGGCGGTGCCGGGACGGAGGAATGCTGTTGTACCAGGCCGAGCGCGAGGTGCTGGGGTTCGACCACTCTTCGGTGGGCGACGAGTTGATGCGTCTCTGGCGCCTGCCCGAGTCGCTGCGCGAGCCGGTGGCCCTGCACCACATGCCGGCGCGGGGCGGCCGCTTTGCCGAGGAGGCCGCCACCGTGCACGTGGCCGACGTGCTGGCCAATGCACTGGGCCTCGGCAGCAGCGGCGAGCACAGCGTGCCGCCGCTCGACCTGGGTGCGTGGGGCCGTCTCGGCCTGCCGGCCTCCGCCATTGCGGTGTTGGTTCGGCAGGTGGAAAAGCAGTACGAAGATGCCGTTGAAATCTTCCTTGGGGGCCAATGAGCGCGATGGACGGGGATCCGAGGTTCGACCAGCAGCTGCAAGTGCTGCAGGAGCGCATTGATCATCTGGAAAACGTCAACCGCTGGCACATGGATGCCCTCGGCATGCTGGTGGCGATGGGTGAGATCCATGGCGATGCCAACACCCAGCGCGACCCGCAAAAGATCTACGCCATGACCCGGGAATACGTCCGCCGCCTGGCCGACTTCGCCGCGGTCGGCTTCATGGCGGTGAACGAGGAGGATTCCAGCTTCGAACTGGTGGACGACGACAGCGGCGGCAACAGCGAGCACCTGGAGCGGCTGATCGAACCGCTGATCGAGCGCGGCGAATTCGCCTGGGCCCTGAGCCAGAACCGGCCGGTGGAGGTTCGGGTCGAGGGCGGTTCCGAGCGTATCGTGCTGCATGTGCTCTCCACCCGTACCCGGGTGCGCGGCATGTTCGTCGGCCTGCTGGCAGAGGGCGCCGAGATCGTTTCCGGCGCGACCCTCAGCCTGCTCTCGGTGATTCTCTACAACGCCGCCTACGCCCTGGAGAGCGCGGCGCTGTACAACCTGATCAGCAATCACAACCGCAATCTCAAGAGCATCATCGAGACCCGCACGCGCGAGCTCGAACACCAGTACGGCCACGACAGCCTGACCGGGCTGCCCAACCGCATCCTGTTCCAGGACCGCATCCGCCAGGCCATGGTGCGCGCCAACAATACCCAGCGCATGCTGGCGGTGGTGATGATCGACCTGGACATGTTCAAGCGGATCAACGACACCCTCGGCCATGCCGCCGGCGACGAGTTGTTGAAACAGGTTTCCCGCCGCCTGCTGCACTGCCTGCACGACAAGCGTGCCTTCACCACCGATGGCGTGGTGCCCAGCATCACCCTGGCGCGCCTGGGCGGCGACGAGTTCGGCATCCTGCTCGGGGACATCGACAGCATCGAGCCGATCAACCGGGTGACCCGGCGGGTCATCGGGGCCTTCTCCGAGAGCATCAAGCTGGATGGGCAGGAGGTCTATTCAACCTGCAGCGTGGGTATCAGCCTCTACCCGTCCGACGGCCGCGACCCGGAAAGCCTGCTGAAGAACGCCGACGTGGCCATGTACCACGCCAAGCGCCAGGGCCGGAACGGCTACCATTTCTACTCCCGGGAGATGGATGCCTCCTCGTTCCACCATCTGAAGCTGGAAAACGAGCTGCGCTTCGCCATCGAGCGGGAGGAATTCCTGCTGCACTACCAGCCCAAGGTGGACCTGCGCAGCGGCAGGATGACCGGGGTCGAGGCGCTGCTGCGCTGGGACCACCCGGAAAACGGCCTGGTCGCGCCGGCCGAGTTCATTCCGATCGCCGAATACACCGGCCTGATCGTGGAGATCGGCGAGTGGGTGCTGCGGACCGCCTGCCGCCAGGTGCGCAAGTGGATCGACATGGGCTATGCCGAGCTGGAAATGGCGGTGAACCTGTCGCCGCAGCAGTTCCGCCGGCGCGACATCCTGGAGCGCATCGTCGCCATCGTGCACGAATGCGAGCTGCCGCCGGGGGCGCTGGAGATCGAAATCACCGAAAGCGCAATCATGGAGGACGTCGATCGGGCGGTGGTCACCATGCGCGAGCTGAACCGCAACGGCGTCCGCCTCGCCATCGACGACTTCGGCACCGGCTATTCGTCCCTTGCCTACCTCAAGCGCTTTCCCCTGGACAATCTCAAGATCGACCGCTCCTTCGTCAGCGGCCTGCCGGGCGACATGGAGGACGCGGCCATCGTTGATGCCATCGTCGCCATGGGCCATCGCATGGGCCTGAAGGTGATCGCCGAGGGCGTGGAGACGGTGGAGCAGCTGGGCTACCTGCGCGGGCTGCAGTGTGACGAGATCCAGGGCTACCTGTTCAGCCCGCCGGTGCCGGCGGAGCACCTGCTGCAAATGCTGAAGAGCGACAAACGGCTCTAGTGTCGCGAGTCAGAAGCTCGCATCATTGCAGCGCGCGCTCAAAACGCTGCAGCAAGGCGGGCCACGCCGGGAATGCCAGGCCCTTTCCAAGTGGCGCAACGCAGGCGATGAGCTTGTCCGGTTCCGCTGCAATGATGAGAGCTTCTGACTCACGACACTAGCGCCCACGGAGGAGACCCGATGGCCCGTACCCCTTCCACCATGCTGGAACTTGGCACCGCCGCCCCGGCGTTCCGCCTGCTGCAGCCCTCCACCGGACGCGAGGTCGGTCTGGATGATTTCGCCGCGGCCGAGGGGCTGGTCGTGGTGTTCATGTGCAACCATTGCCCCTTCGTCAAACGGATCGCCGAGGGTCTGGCCCGCTTTGCCGACGACTATCAGCCGCGGGGCATCGCCATGGTCGGGATCAATGCCAACGACGCCGTCAGCTATCCCGACGACGGTCCGCAGCAGATGCTCGAGGAGGCGCGCCGCCAGGGCTACAATTTCCCCTACCTCTACGACGAGACGCAGGCGGTGGCCAAGGCCTATCACGCCGCCTGTACGCCCGACTTCTTCCTCTTCGACGCGGAGCGCCGGCTGGTCTACCGCGGCCAGTTCGACGACGCCCGTCCGGGCAACGAGGCCAGGGTCACCGGCGCCGACCTGCGTGCCGCCGCCGACGCGCTGCTGGCGGGGCGACCGATTGCCGCGGAGCAGAAGCCCAGCCTCGGCTGCAACATCAAATGGAAGGAAGGCGGCGCCCCGGACTACTCCCTGCTCTGAGGCCGTTCAGTCCTCGTCCTTGAATTCGTCGTGGCAGCTCTTGCAGGTCTTGCGCAGCGAGGTGGCCGCATCGACCATCGCGCCCTTGTTTCCGCCGCGCACCGCCGCCAGGAACTCCGTGGAGCGCTTCTGATAGTCCTTCGCGGCCTCGAGGAAATCGGGCCAGTCACTCCAGATCTTCTCCTTGGCGTCCGAGTTGCCGAGATCGGTACCGTCGGGAAACATCTCGGGCAGCATCGGGCCGAGGTCCGCCAGCGCCTGGGCGTGCTTTTCCAGCTGGCCGGGCAGGACCACGTCGCCCGAGAGCAGCAGGTTGGCCGCCTTGAAGTGGCCGCCGGCGGCCTTCATCACGCTCTGGCGGTAGCGGACCATCGATTGCGGGTCAGCGGCGGCGAAGCTGCTGCCGGTCGCGAGGCAGAGGGCGAGGACGGAGAGGCGGACGGAATGTCGGCATGTCATCGATGAAATGCTCCCTTGGCATTTGACTGCGAGGCGCCAAGGCTAACACCGGTACCGTGGGCGAAAAAGTTCGGCTCGCCCCACGGAGAAGGGCCGCGGTGGAGGCGGCGGCCGAATCTCCGGCAGGAGCGGGGAGGGCTGTTCTTATCCGTCGGTGTGCATCGCCTGGGGGCGGCGCGGCCGGGGCGGCCGCGCGCGGGCTTGCCGGAGAGAGCGCGAACAGGATAAGGGCCGGCGATGAAACGTCTGTTGCGTTGTCATTGCCGCACCGTGACGCGGCGCATCGACATGAAGTCGTCCGGACTAGGGGTTACACTGGCATCAGCACGGCTGCGGCCATTGATGACGGGAAAGGGGGAAGCATGAGCGGGGCAGCAATCTTCTGGATCATTGTCGGGGTGCTGGCCCTGGCGTTCGTCTTCTACTTCATCACCATCTACAACAATCTGGTCAATCTCAAGCACAATGTCTCCAAGGCCTGGGCCAACGTCGACGTGCTGCTCAAGCAGCGCCACGACGAGCTGCCCAAGCTGGTGGAGGTGTGCAAGCAGTACATGGGTTACGAGCAGGAGACCCTGGAGAAGGTGATGCAGGCGCGCTCCCAGGTGGCGGCCGCCCGGCAGAGCCAGGATATGGGGGCCCTGGGCCCGGCCGAAAGCCAGCTGCGGGTCGGTCTCGGCAACCTGTTCGCGCTGGCGGAGGCCTATCCCGACCTCAAGGCCAACACCAACTTCCTCCACCTGCAGGACCGCATCAGCGGCCTGGAGAACGCCATCGCCGACCGCCGCGAGTATTACAACGAGAGCGTCAACCTGAACAACGTGCGCATCGAGCAGTTCCCCGACGTGATCGTTGCGCGCCGCTACAACTTCAAGCCGTTCCAGCTGCTGGAGTTCAGCGAGGAGGAGAAGCGGGACGTCGACATGAAGGCGCTGTTCAGCTGAACCGAAGGGAGGCGGGGGATGCTGGGAGGATTGGCCAACGACGTGCGCGCGATGAGCCCGGGGGCCTTCTTCGCCACCGCCACGGTGCTGGCCGGCGGGGCCTGCGTCGCCTTCTGGTTCATCTGGCACTCGCTCAAGCGGGCGCGGATCATCGAGGACACCCCCACCGCCCTGGTGCGTTCCGCGCCGCAGGGCTACGTGGAGATCGAGGGCCGCGGCGAGCTGATGGAGGGCATGCCGACCGTCGCGCCCCTCTCCGGCATGGAATGCCTCTGGTTCCGCTACCAGGTGGAGCGGCGCGAACAGCGGTTCAGCAACAACCGGCAGAGTATCTGGCGCACCGTGCGGCGCGGCACCAGCGACGACATCTTCCTGCTGCGTGATCGTACCGGCGCCTGCGTGGTCGATCCTGACGGCGCCGAGGTGACCCCCAGCGTCAAGGAGACCTGGTACGGCTCCGACGACAGCGGCGGCAACTGGAGTCCGGGCGGGCAGATCTTCGGCATGGGCAACTACCGCTACACGGAGGAGCGGCTGCTGCCGGGCTCGGTCTATGCCATCGGCGAATTCCATACCGTGAACAATGCCGAGGCCCCGCTGAACGACGACGTGGCAGCGCTGCTGCGCCAGTGGAAGCGGGACCAGGCGGAACTGGTGCGGCGCTTCGACAGCAACGGCGACGGGGTGGTCGACATGGACGAGTGGGCGAAGGTGAGGGAGGAGGCCACGGCCCAGGTGTTGCGTGAGCGGGCGCACTCCGCAGCGGATCCGGTCACCAACGTGTTGCGCAAGCCGCGCCACGGGCGGCAGCCGTTCCTGCTCTCCGCCTTTCCCCAGGAGCGCCTCGCGTCCCGTTATCGGAGGCTGACGACGCTCTCGTTTGCCGGTACCTTTGCCGCCCTCGGGGCGCTTCTTTGGATTGTGACCGTACGCTTCGGCTGAGCCATAACGCCGGGCCGCGACAACCGGAACGGTCCCGTCCGCGGTTCCGGCGCTCCTCACGCTCCGCCTCCGGGGCTTAATGGTTCGTATGAACCAGGTTAAAGTTGGGTTAAGATTTCGCCGCCGACCGCATTTGGGGCGGCCGTCGAACCCGAACCGAGGAGTACCGAGCGTGAAGAAGATGATTGCCGGCGCGTCCGTTGCCGCCCTGCTGGGCCTCTCCCTGCCCGGCCACGCCGCCGATATCGCGGCCGGTGCGGAGAAGGCCCGAACCGTCTGCGCGGCCTGTCACGGCGCCGACGGGATTAGCAAGAGTCCCCTGTGGCCGAACCTGCGCGGGCAGAAGGAGCAGTACATCGCCAAGCAGCTGAAGGCCTTCCAGGCGGACACCCGGACCGATCCGCTGATGACCGCCCAGGCCAAGGCCCTGAGCGAGGCCGACGTCGCCAACGTCGCGGCCTATTTCGCCAGCCTGAAGTAGGCCGCAGGGGCGCCCCGGCCCTGGGGCGCGCCCCTTTCCGCGGGGCCCCTTTTGATCCCTTGTATTGCAAATGCGAACTATTCGCGTTTAGAATTCTTTGGCCGATTGCGGTAATGGTGCCGTCGCCGTGTGAGCCGGTCGTCGTCCGGCGGATATTTCGGCGTATAGGCAGGCAACCGGTCGCCGGTAACCGGCACCCTTCAAAATTCGTAGGGCGGGCGCTACCTTTGGCACTCCGCGCGATAGACGTACCAGAGATGTGGGGAAAAGTGACAATGAAGCAGACGTTCGTTGCCGCGGCGGTTGCCGCCAGCCTGGCCATGCCGCTTGTGGCCGGCGCCGAAGCCACGATTTCCGGCAGCGTGCATATGTCGGTCGACATGACCGATAACGGTTCCAACGCCGCCGGCAGTACCAGCAACCACACCTCGGTCTCCAGCAACAACAGCAGCCTCAATTTCTCCGGTGAGGAGGCGCTGGGCAACGGCCTGCAGGCGGTGTGGCGGGTGGATAACCTGATTCACCTGGACGAGGGCGGCGGCCACTGGTCCACCATCAACACCTACCTGGGCCTTTCCGGCAGCTTCGGCACCGTGCTGGCGGGCCAGTACGACACCCCGTACTTCGCCTTTCAGACCCGCTTCGACGTCTTCGATGCGACCCTCGCGGATCTTGGCACGATCATGGGCAACACCAGTGTCGCCGGCAACAGCATCTGCCGCAGTTTGATGTGCGGCAGCCCGGAGGCACTGAACGGTTTCCAGCTGACCACCCCGAATACCCTGGCCTACCTGTCGCCGGAGATCAACGGCCTGCAGTTCGCCGCAAGCTATTCCACCGACACCCAGGACTACGGCTCCGAAGACAACAACGACTGGGACGCCTACAGCGCCAGCCTGAGCTACAGCCGCGGTGGCCTGCTGCTGGGCGCCGCCTACGAGCGTCACAACTACGCCTCGCCGATGTATATGGGCACGGGCTACGCCACGCCCTTCGATCCGAAGAGCGACACCGGCCTCAGCCTCGGTGCCAGCTACACCCTGAACGCCACCGGGGTCGGCCTGCTCTACGAAACCCTTCAGGGCAACGGTTTCATGGACCGCGAGGCCTGGACCGCCTATCTGACCCAGGGCTTCGGCAACAACACCGCCAAACTGCTCTACGCAACGGTCAACGCCGCCAACACCTCGGCGGCCAACGACGGCGCCTCCATGTGGGCGGTGGGTCTGTATCACGACCTCTCGGTGCACACCAGCGTCTACGGCATGTACGCGGCACTCAACAACCAGGCCGATTCCCAGCGGGCACTGGGGGGCATCGACCACGGCGACGTGCTGAGCAACGCCGGCGGTCAGGACCAGACCGGTTTCTCCCTGGGCATGATCCACAGCTTCTGACCGTTGTCGAAGCCCGATGAGAAGGGCGCCCGCGGGCGCCCTTGTTCTTTTTCCGGCCCACGCCCGGAACGGCGCCGGCCGGGAGCGGTAGCGGCTTTTCGCCGTCGGCCGTTATCGGCGACAATCGTCCCGGCGGACCGCCTGCGCGGTTTCCCGCATCGATTCCGATCTTGGGAGCGCCAGTGATCGCCTCGGCATTGTTCAGCTGGATTGAGGGCGCCGATTTCTATCGCGAGGTCCATGCCGCCGCGGTCGCCCTGCTGCCGGCCGGCGAGGGTGCGCGCTGGCTCGACGTGGGCTGCGGGCCGGGGCTGGTGTCGCGGCTGGCGGCGGAGCGGGGCTACCGGGTGCGCGGGGTGGACGCCGATGGCGGGATGATAAGGGCCGCCCGGCGGCTTGCCGCGCGCAGCGGTTCGAACGCCGCGTTCGCCACGGGCAGCGTCTTCGACCTGCCGCCCGCCTCGGCCGAGGTGGTCTCGGCGGCCTCCCTGCTGGCGGTGCTGGACGGCAGGCAGGCCGCCCTGGCGGCGCTATGGTCGGCGCTGGTTCCGGGCGGCACGCTGCTGATCATCGAACCGTCGGCGAGGATGAACCTCGCCAATGCCCGCCGCTACCTGCGCCGCGCGCCGCGCGGGCGCCGTTCCTACGCCCTGCTGCTGTGGGCCTGGGCGCGCCGGGGCCGCGCGGTAGCGGCGGGACTGTTCGACACGCTGCCGGCCGCCGGGTGCGAGCGGGTGGCGCTGCTCGACGGCATGCTCGACGCCCGGCTGCTGCGCAAGCTGGCGGCGTAGTCCGGCTCAGGCCGCCTCGGCGCCGGCCGAGGCCTTGCGCAGGGCCGGCCTGATCTGCTCCACCCAGGTCTCAACCCGGTCCGGGGTGAGGCCGGACTGGTTGTCCTGGTCAAGCACCAGGCCGACGAAGCGGTCGTCGATCTCGGCGCGGGAGATGTCGAACTCGTAGCCCTCCAGCGGCCAGTCGCCGACGAAGCTGGCACCCAGCTCCTCCAGCTCTTCGAACAGCAGCCCGAGGCCGTCGACGAACTCGTGACCGTATTCCTCCTGATCGCCGAGGCCGAACAGGGCGAAGGTCTTGCCGCTCAGGTCCATGCCTTTGAGCGACGGCAGGAAGGCCTGCCAGTTCTCCGGCAACTCGCCCTCGCCCAGGGTGGGGGTGCCGAGGATGAAGGCGGAGAATCGCTCGAAGTCGGCCGGTTCGATCTTGGTCACGCTCTTCATTTCGAGC
>CAZMMH010000008.1:0-21421 GCA_964567315.1 uncultured Gammaproteobacteria bacterium | reverse complement strand
TCCCTGCCCTACGGAAGCGCAACGGCGGGGGTCCCGGGCACCCCTGCCTTCAACCCCAACCGGCTCGGCGGACTAGCGCCCTAATTGCCCGCCGCGTCGCCCGTGGGATTCGAGTTGAGGCGGAAGATGCCCCCAAGCACCCGGTGGCCGGCAAGCTGGTGCACCAGGGCGATGCCCACGTGGCCGAGCCAATAGACCCAGAGCAGATTGCCGAAGAACTTGTGCTGCAGGGAGTAGTGGGTGAAGCCGAGCGGGTCGGAGGGCGGGCCCACGTGGCCCGGCGGGACCATGAAGAACAGCACCGTCCCGCTGATGGCGCTGCCGGTGATGGCCAGCAGGCCGAGGCCGTGGACGAAGCTCGACAGGCCGACACGGCGGCCCGGGGTCGGCAGCCGCCCCTTCAACAGGTCGCGCAGCTCCGCCCAGACCACCCGCATGCCGGCCTTGTTCCACGGGAAGAGGATGGGCAGGTCGTAGAAGGCATAGCTGTACAGCCAAAACACCAGGATGGCCAGCGCGGCGATCACGCCGATGATCTCGTGCAGGGGAAACAGGAACTGGGTGCCCTGATCGGCCATGAACAGGCTGGTGAACAGTTGGAAAGTGACGCTGACGACAATGGTCCAATGCAGCAGGCGGACCTTGTTGTCCCACGGCTCTTGAGTCATACGGAATCCTCCCGAATTCGAGTGTCCATTGAGTGAGGGATTGACGCCCGGGGCCGGACTCGAACCGGCATGGCCGAGGCCGGGGGATTTGAAGCCCTCGACAGCTACCGGTCTGGCCATTCGGACATGAAACCAGCGCAGTCTACCGGATGGCCGGGGCCGGCGCACCGGAAGGTGGTGCCAGCCGCTCGCCTTCCCTGCCCCGCCACGGCACAATTGGAAGCAGTCTTTACGGTGCCGCGTCTGCCGGCCAGCCACCCAGAAGCCTTCTTCTATGCGCATTGCCAAGTACGACTATCTCTACGGCCCCAATATTTACGACGACCGCCCCGGCTTCTGGCTGGACCTGGAACTCGGGCAGTTGGAGGGCCGCTCCAGCGCCGGCCTCGGCGCCGGCTTCCGGGATGGCCTGCTGAACCTGTTCACCGGCCTGCGCGAGGGCGTGACCGCGGCGGGCCGGCCCTTTGCCGAGGCGCTCGAAGACGGCGACGGCCTGCCGTTCGAGGAGGTCTTCGCCGGGGCCTTTCTGGCCCTGGAGCGGATGGTGGGCTTCGCGGCGAGCTGGAGCCACTGCCTGGACCTGGACGTGCCCGGCGTGCGCCGCCTGATCATGGAGTGCCCGGTGCCCGAGGCCGCGCCGGTGCTGGCCCAGTTCACCTTCTCCATGCTCAACAACCTGCTGCCCCACGGCCTGCGCAACCCGGAGCTGCTGGCACCGCCGGGCACCGACCTGCGCCGGGAGCTGGCCCAGTTCCTGGGCGCGGCCCGTGGCTGGGTGCTGGAGCCGACGGCCCAGGCCACCGTCGACGAGGCCACGCGCCGGGGCATTCCGTGGAAGCGGCTGGGACTCGCGTCACCTTTCGTCCAGCTCGGCCACGGCCACCGCGGCATCCGCCTGCACGGGACCGCCAGCGACCGCGACGGGGTGATCGCCCGGGAGAGCGTGCGCGACCTCAGCGTCAGCCGTCAGTTGCTGGCCGCTGCCGGCCTGCCGGTCCCCACCAGCTACCGGGTGTCCAATCCCCACGAGGCGCAGGCCGCGGCGGCGGCCCTCGGCTATCCGGTGCTGCTGGAGCCGCCTTTCCAGGACGCGGGCGACCCGCTGCGGGCCAACGACGCGGCGGGGCTGCAGGCCGCCCTCGGCATCCTCTTCTCCCGCCAGCCCGCCCTGCTGGTGACCCGGCCGATCGAGGGGCAACGGCTGCGCCTGCTGGTGATCGGCGGCCGGCTTGCCGCGGCCACCACGGACGCGGAACCGCCGGCCGATCTCACCGCCGCGCTGCATCCGGACAACCGCGCGCTGGCGGAGACCGCGGCGGCGCAGTTCCGCCTCACCGCCTGCGAGGTGCGGCTGACCATCGGCGATCCCACCCGCTCCTGGCGCGAGGTGCCGGCCGGAATCACCGCCCTCGCCTACCCGGCCGACTTCGCCTTCCACCAGCGCGCCAACCCGCAACACGAACTGGCGGCGCGCTTCGTCGAGAGCCTGTTCCCGGCGCCGGACACGGGCCGGGTGCCGGTGACCGCGATCACCGGCAGCGCCGGCAAGACCAGCACCACCCAAATGCTCAGCCACATCCTGCGCCACGCCGGCCGGGTCTGCGGCACGGCGACCAGCCAGGGACTCTTCGTCGACGGCCGCCTCGTCGTGCATGACGAGCGCCCCGGAGGCCCCCAGTACGAGCTGACGCTGGACCCGCGGGTCGACACCCTGGTGCTCGAGAATGCCCGGGGCGCCCTGCTAACCTACGGCCTGGCCAGCGGCTATTGCGACACCGGCGCGGTATTGGCCATCACCGACGATCACGTGGGCTGGAACGGCGTTCGCGACATCGAGGAGCTGGCGCGGATCAAGCGGCTGGTGGCCGAGCACTGCCGCGGCACCCTGGTGCTCGACGCCGACGATCCGCGCTGTCTGGCGATGCGTGCGCACAGCCCGGCGGCCCGTTTCTGTCTGGTGTCGAAAGAGGAAGAAAATGCCGCACTCGCGGCCCACGTCCGCCAAGGAGGACCTGGCTTCCGCCTTGCCGGTGGGGCGGAGACTATCGAGCTGTGGCTGGATGATGGCTGGCACCCGCTGCTCGCGGCCGCTGAGATTCCCGCCACCTACGGCGGTGCCGCGCGCGCCAATGCGATCAACGCCACCTTCGCCGCGGCCCTGGCCTGGAGCCAGGGGATCCCACCGGCGACTATCGCCGAGGCCCTGCGGGGCTTCGCCGCCAGTCTCGAATCCAACCCCGGGCGCTTGAACGTCATCGACGAGCTGCCTTTCCGCGTGGTGATCGACTTCGCCCACAGCCCGGAAAAGTGGAGCTCGACCGCGGACTTCGTCGAGCGGCTGGAGGTGACTGGACGACGTCTGCTGATGCTGGCTTCGAGCGGCCAGCGCAGCGACGAAGTCATGCACGCGATCGCCGGTGCCTGTGCCTCGGGGTTCGACCATTATGTCCTCGCCCGCCGCAACAAATCCACGAGGCGCGGCGAGTTCGGCGCACAACAGTTCTTCGCTGAGGCCCTGCAGGCCCATGGGGTTAGCGCCACCGCGATATCCATTTCCGGCGACGAAAGCGCCGCGATCGACCAGATCCTGGCCATGGCCCGGCCGGGGGACGTCGTGGTGGTAGGTGTCAACGAATGGCAGGACTGCGTGGAGCGGATCCGACTGTTCGCGGCACAACGGGCCGCAGCAGCCGGTGAGGCGGACAGCGCCTGTGTGCACGGGAACCCCGGCTGAGCGCCCCGCCGCGGGGAGGAGATGGAGGCTGGGGCCGGACTCGAACCGGCACGGCCGAAGCCGGGGGATTTTAAGTCCCCTGCGTCTACCGATTTCGCCACCCGGGCAGTGAACCTGCGCGGTCTACCGAATGGATCGGCCACATGCAGCCTGCCGGTCTCTCGGCGGCGGGAAGCCGGTCCCGCGCTGACAACGGCCGGAGTGCGACTACGTCATGACTGACCCGTCAGTCATAACGCATGACAGGCCGACGTATTTCACGGCGGAAAGCTCACCCATGACGCCCAAACGCATCGACAAGGACACCAAGCGCGACGCGCTGGTGGCAGCGGCCGCCGCGGTTTTCGCCGCGCGCGGCTACCGCAACGCGACTATGGAGGAGATCGCCCAGGCCGCTGGCGTCGCCAAGGGAACCCTCTATCTTTATTTCCAGGACAAGGAGGCGCTGGGGGCCCTGCTCACCGGCGCCATCGACGGCCTTTTCCTGCAGTGCTGGTCGACCCCAAGCCCGACCCATTGCCCCTGATCCAGGGGCTGTTCACGCCGCGGCTGCGCGGCATGCAGACACCGATGTAAGGGAGATACACGATGCCTCGCTACCGTCCGCTCCTCCTCGTGCTGATCGCCGCGGCAGCGGCCCTCGCCGCCGCCCGCGCCGACAGCGCACCCGACCCCACCGCGTTGGCCAGGGCCGCCCTGCACCAGTGGCGCGGCGACAGCTCCTACACCGAGGTGAGGATGCTGATCCACCGCCCCAAATGGCACCGCCGCTCCAGATTGGTCGCCTGGACCCGGGGCGAGGCCGATTCCCTGGTGCGCTTCACCGGGCCGCCCAGCGACGCCGGCAACGCGACCCTCAAGCACGGCCCCTCGCTGTGGCTCTACAACCGCAAACTCGCCCAGGTGATCAAGCTGCCGTTTTCGATGATGGCCCAGGGCTGGGCCGGCTCCGACTTCTCCTACAACGACCTGGCCAAGACCGACCAGATCGTCACCGACTACCGGCATAGCCTCGGCCCGACGGAGGCCCGTTACGGCCACACGATCTACACCGTGGACTGCATGCCCAAACCCACCGCCCCGGTGGTGTGGGGCAAGGTGACGCTGAAGATTCGCGACGACAACGTGCTGCTGGCCGAAACCTGGTTCGACCAGGGCATGCACCCCGTGCGCACCCTCAAGACCGTGCAGATCGCGCCCATCGGCGGCCGCCCCTACCCGGCGCGCATGCGCATGACGGTGCTCGACAAGCCGGACCACTGGACCGAGATCACCACCATCCGCGGCAGCTTCAACCTCGACCTGCCGGACTACCTCTTCACCCTGTCCAACCTGCGTAATCCGCGCCCCTGGAGGGCGCCGTGATCGCCCCGGCCTGGCGCAACCTGTGGTGCCAGCCGCACCGCACCCTGCTGACCCTTGCCGCGCTGCCGGCACCGCTCAACGAGCGCTCGGTGTCACCATCGAGTGGACGCCGCCGCTCAATATCAAGCCGCTGCTAAGCGCCAGCGGTACGCCCGCCTCGCCTGGCATTTCGAATGACCGCGCGCGACCGTGGCCGCCTTCGGGCAGGCGATCGACCATCACCCGCGCGCCCATACCCGGCCGAAACGAAAACTGCGCACCGGCGGAGACCTGCCGCGGATGAAGAAGGAGATTTGGCCACTCCGGCAATGAACCCGCGCGGTCTCCCGGATGGGCGGGGTCGGCGCAGCGGCGCCCCGTGGCCAGCGTGATTTCTCCGGCCCGGGCACTCTGCCATAATCGGCCGAAACGCCCTGCTCCATCCGTTCCCGTCCCTGGCGCGCCCTGATGCAGCTCCTCGACTCCGACTATTTCCACGGCCCAAACGTGCATGCCTCGCGCAGCGCCTTCTGGAGCGTGCTCGATCTCGGCCCGCTCGCGGCCGTCGACTGGCACGAACTGGGTGACGGTTTCACCCGCACGCTGCCCGGCCTGCTCCCGGGGCTGGCGGCGTTGATGGAATCCGCTCGCGGCGCGGGCGAGGCCCTCTCACTGGAGCGGATCTTCCCCGCCACGATGCTGGAACTCCAGCGCCTGGCGGGCTTCGATGCGGGCTGGTCCCAGGTGCTCCCACAGGGGGTGCCGGGCCGCTTCACCGTGCTGGTGGAATGCCCGGCCCACCTGGCCGCGCCGTTCTTCGCCAATTTCACCCTGTTTCTCCTCAACCAACTGCTCCCCGCCCCCCTGCGCAACCCCGGCCTGCCCGCCGGCGAGGGGATCGATCTGCAGCATGAGTTTGCACACTTCCTTTCCGTCGTCCGCCCCTGGAGCCTGGACGCCCCCGGCAATGCCCTGCTGGCCGAGGCGACCCGGCGCGGAATTCCGTGGCTGCGCCTCGGGCTCGCCTCCCGCCTGGTCCAGCTGGGCCACGCCGGCCGCGCGCAGCGCGTGCAGGGCACGCTCGCCGACACGGACGGTGTCGTGGCCGGGCAGATCGTGCGCGACCGCAGCGTCACCCGTGAGCTGTTGCTGGCCGCCGGCCTCCCGGTGCCCGCCTGTTACCGCGTGACGGCGCTCCACGAGGCCATGGCGGCAGGCCGGGAGCTCGGCTATCCGGTCATGCTCGAGTCCGCATTTGCGGACGGTGACGACGCCGTCCCTGTCGTCTCCGAGGCCGATCTGGCCGCCGCCGCGCCGGCCCGCCTCGCGGGCGACGGCGCCATGCTGGTAAGCCGTCCGCCGGAGGGGCGGCTTCATCGCCTGCTGACCGTCGGCGGGCGGCTGCGCGCGGCCACCGTGGCGGGCAACGCACCGGCCGACTGCAGCGACGAGCTCCACCCCGACAACCGCGAACTCGCGGAAACGGCCGCCGCGCAGTTCCGGCTGAGCGCCTGCGAGATCCTGTTCGTCACCCCGGCCATCGACCGCTCCTGGCGCGACGGTGACGGTCTGATCAGCGGCCTGCACTATCCGGCCGATTTCGCCTTTCACCCGCGGGCCCGCGAGGAAGGCGATCTTGCCGGCCCGTTCCTCGATGCCCTCTTCCCTGGCGGCGACGCAGGGCGCATCCCGGTGGCCGCCGTCACCGGCAGCAACGGTAAGACCACCACGGTGCAGATGCTCTACCACATCCTGCGCCACACCGGCCGGGTCTGCGCCGCGGCGACCACCCAGGGGATCTTCGTCGACGGCAAACGGACCGACGGCAACGACCGGGCCGGCAGTCTGGTCAACGAAATCTTTCTCGACCCACGGGTCGAGGTGGCGGTGCTCGAAACCGCGCGGCGCGGCCTGCTGCGCAACGGGCTGGCGGTCGGCCACTGCGACGTCGGTGCGGTGCTCAACGTCACCGGCGACCACGTGGGCACGGACGGCATCCGCGACCTCGACGATCTCGCGCGCATCAAGCGTCTGCTGGCGGAACACACCCGCGATACCCTGGTGCTGAACGCCGACGACCCGCGCTGCCTGGCAATGGCCCCGCACACGCCGGCCGCGCACATCTGCCTGGTGACGGCGGAAGCGGCCAACCCGGCATTCGCCGCCCATCTCGCCGCCGGCGGCCGCGGCGTGCGGCTCGCCGGCGAGCCCGGGGCAAGGCGGATCGAGCTTCACGACGGACCGCGGCTCACGCCCGTGCTGGCGACCAGCGAGATTCCGGCCACCTTCGGCGACCGTGCCGACGCCAACGCCATCAATGCCGCCTTCGCCGCGGCCATGGCCTGGCACATGGGCGTCGACGCCGGGCAGATCGCCGACGCCCTGCGCCGCTTCGCCGGCGACCACGCCGCCAATCCCGGCCGCCTCAACCTGCTCGACGACCTGCCGTTCCGGGTCATCGTCGACTTTGCCCACAACCCGGCCAAATACGCCGCATTGGCGGATTTCGTCGGCCGCCTCGACACCGCGGGCCGGCGCATCCTGCTGGTCACCTCGCCGGGCCGTCGCCCGGAAGCCCACTTCCGCGCGATCGCCGAGGTCTGCAGCCGCGGCTTCGACCACTTCGTCCTCGCCGCCTGGGACGACGACTACAGCCGAGGCGACCACGGCGACTTCGGCATCCAGAACCTGATTCGCGATGCCCTCCTGCGCGCGGGCGTCGCCGAGAACGCAATCCGTATCTGCCGCGACGAAACCGCCGCCATCGACGCGGCTCTGGCCCTGGCCCGCGCCGGTGACAGCGTGACCCTTTGCGTCAAGGACCACGCGCGCTGCATGGCGAAGCTGGCGGCACGGCGGGAAGAGCGCGAATGAACGCCGCCCGTCCCCGCGCCGTTGCCGGACCCTGAGCATCGCGCCGCCCATGCACATTCGCCACGCGGACTACGCCCACGGCCCCAACGCACACTGCCCGCGCAGCGCCCTCTGGGTGCTGCTCGACCTCGGTCCGCTGGCCGGCATCGGCAGCGCCGCCCTCGGCGACGCCTTCCGCCGGGAGCTGGCACAGCTCTTCCCCGATCTCGCCGCGGCCACCGGGGCCGACGGCAGCTCCTTCACCGCGGCGCTGAATGCGGGCGACGGCCTGTCGCTCGCCGATATTTTCCCCGCGCTGCTGATGCAGCTGCAGCGTATGGCCGGCTTCGAGGTCACCTGGGGTCAGACCCTGGTACGCGACGAGCCCGGCCAGTACCTGGTGCTGGTCGAGTGCCCGGCGCGCGAGGCCGGCACACTTTTCGCCCGCTTCGGCCTGGTCGTGCTGAACAACCTGCTGCCACCCGCATTGCGCACCGCCGAACTGAGCGTGCCCGGCATCGACCTGCAGCAGGAGCTCCGCCACTTTCTCGCCGCGGCCCGGGGCTGGAGCCTGGACGGGTTCGGCAACGCCGTCCTGCGCGAGGCGGAGCGCCGGGGCATACCCTGGACGCGCCTCGGCCTCGGCTCGCGCGTCACGCACCTCGGTCACGGGGTGCACGGCCGGCGCATTCACGGCGCGAGCAGCGACCTGGATGGCGCGGCGGCGGTGCGCGCGGTGCGCGACCGCGCCGTCTGCCGCGAACTGTTGTTGGCCGCCGGCCTGCCGGTGCCGCGCGGCTTCCGGGTCAGCTCGGCGCAGGAGTTGCTCGCCGCCGCCGGCGAGATCGGTTACCCGGTGGTGCTGCAGGCGGACAGTGACCACGGCGCGGACGATGCCGGCGTCAGCGTGGAGACGGAGCCGGAATTGCTGCCTGCAGCGCAGACGGTGCATTCGCCGGGCGGCGCGCTGCTGGTAAGCGAGGCGACCCGGGGCCGGCGCTATCGCCTGCTGACGATCGGCGGGCGCCTGGTGACCGCATCCACGGCGGCAGAGCCGCCCGGCGACTGCAGCGGCGAGGTCAACGCGCATGTGCGGGCCCTGGCGGAAACCGCCGCGGCCCAGTTCCGCCTGGGCGCGTGCGAGATTCTGTTCGACGCGCCGGAGCTCGCCGCCGACGGCCCCGGGACGCCGGGTCTGATCACCGGGGTTCGCTATCCCGCCGACCTCGCCTTCCACCAACGGGCGGTCCCCGGCCGCGACCTCGCCGGACCGTTCCTCGATACCCTGTTTCCCCAGGGCGACGGGTGCATCCCGGTGGCGACGGTCACCGGCAGCAACGGCAAGACCACCACCGTACAGATGCTCGCGCACATCCTCGGCGCTGCGGGACGGGTCTGCGGCAGCGCAACCACCCAGGGCATCTTCATCGGCGGGCGCCGCATCCACCGCGGCGACGCCTCGGGATCGCTGCTCAACGAGCTGTTGCTGAACCCGCGCGTCGAGGTCGCAGTGGTCGAGAACGCCCTGGCCGCCCTGCGCCACAAAGGCCTGCGCTTCGAGCATTGCGAGGTCGGCGCGGTGCTGAACGTGACGCGCGAACATGTGCGCCCCGACGGCGTGCGCAGCATCGAGGAGCTCGCGCGCATCAAGGCCCTGGTGGCCGAACACACCCGCGGCACCCTGGTGCTCAACGCCGACGACCCTCGCTGCCTGGCAATGGCCCCGCGCAGCCGGGCCCGACGCCTCTGCCTGGTGTCGTGCCGACCGGGCGACCCGAACGTTACCGCGCACCTCGCCGGCGGTGGCGCCGCCGCCTTTGTCACCACCACCGGGCAGGGGCGCGTCGTCAGCCTGCACCAGGGCACCCGGACCCTGCTGGAAATCGCGGCCGACGCCATCCCCGCGACCTACGGCGACAGCGCCGGCTGCAATGTCACCAATGCCGCATTCGCCGCCGCGATGGCCTGGGGGATGGGTGTGGAGCCCGCGCGGATCGCCGCGGCGCTCCGGACGTTCGAGGCCACCTTCGAAACCAACCCCGGGCGCCTGAACCTGTTCGATGAACTGCCGTTCCGGGTGATCGTCGACTACGCCCACAATCCGGAGAAATATGCGGCCCTGGTCGAGTTCGTCGGCGGCATCGCGACGCCCGGGCGTCGCCTCCTCCTGCTGCAGGCGTCGGGGCACGCCCGTGAGGGCCACTATCGCGACATCGCGCGGGCCTGCGCACCCGCCTTCGACCACTTCCTCCTCGCCCGCCCGGCGCTGCAGCAGAACATCGGCGAACGCGGGGTGCAGGATCAGCTGCAGGATGCGTTGCTCGCGGCAGGCATCGGCGAACAGGCAATCACCCGCTGCGGCAGTCAGGAAGAGGCCATCGACGCCGCGTTGGACCTGGCGCAGCCGGGCGACCTCCTGGTGCTGTCGGTCGACGACGCCGTCGCCTGCCGCGAGCGGATGCGGGCCTGGGCCCACATGGCCGGGCATACGCCACGCGGGTAAACACGGGCAGAGTGACCGCCAGATCGGCACTAGCTCTTTAAACCGCGATTTTTTTGCAGGGCCCGTGACACGGCGGATGCCCGTCTCTGGGTCAGCGCCCATGACGATCACCTTGAGACCCAGCGGGAATTCGAGACCCACTGCGGCACCGAGCGACCCTGCAAGGTGCTGTGATGGGGCCGTTGCTCAGGAAGACACGCCAAGTCCCCCTCACCCGCCGGCCATCCTTCCTACCGGCCACGCCTTCGTAACCAATAGCGACGCAGGCGAACCGGTATCCGTAATTGCCGGAGCCCGCTGCCGTGCGCGCACAAGCAACCCGGACCGGTGCGGCGGCCACCCTCGACAGGGTGGCGGGGGCCGGTTCTTCGGCCCCCCACGCGAACGGCTATTGGTGCCACCGCCCGATTCGGCTATCTTGCAGAAATACCCCGTCGTCATCCTCAACCAACGGACCGCACGGATAACCACCAGCGAAGACATGATCCGCCGCAAGGCCTACGAGCTGTGGGAGGCCCGCGGCCGTCCCCTGGGCTCGTCCGACGCCGACTGGTTCGCGGCGCAATTGCTGCTGGAATCGGCAGAGCCCGTCGACGAGGCGCCACCTGCCAAAGGCCCCTCCCGCTACGGTCTGCGCGAACTCGAGTCCGACTGAGCCACCCCCCTCCCCGCCTCCCGCGCGCCGTCCCTCCACGGATCGTGCGCGCGACACCGCGGTGCCACACGCTTTGTCTATACTTCGCGCTCCGATGGTCGCGGCGGCGGCGATACCCCCTGCCCCGCGCGGCCCCGTACAGCACCAAGGAGCTCCCATGACCGAGCCGATGCCCTCCTTCTTCGCCCGCGTCGGAATCGCGTTCCGCCTGTTCTTCCGCGCCCTGTCCGACGCCCCCTTCGCCGCGGCGGCCAATCGGCTGACGACACAGGGTCAGACACCGCCGGCCCTGCGCGAGCCCAACCCCGACTCCGCCCTGCAGTTGCTGGGGTTGTTCCAACAGCACGGGCGGCTGGTGGACTTCCTTGAAGAGGAGGTCGCCCAGCACAGCGATGCCGAGATCGGCGCCGCTGTGCGCGTGGTGCATGAGGGCTGCCGCAAGGCCATGCACGAGCACTTCACCCTCGAACCGGTGCGCACCGAAGAGGAAGGCACGCGGATCACCCTCGAACCCGGCTACGACGCCTCCGCGCTGCGCCCCACCGGCAATGTGGTGGGCGAGCCGCCGTTCACCGGCACGCTGGCCCACCGCGGCTGGCGGGTGACCGAGGTGCGCCTGCCCAAGCTCACCGCCGGCCACGACACGCGCGTGCTCGCGCCCGCGGAGGTGGAGCTATGACGACGCCGCGCTATGCCGTGGGCATGGACCTCGGCACCACCCACTGCTCCCTGGCCCGGGTGGACCTCGAAGGGAGCGAGGGGGAGACGGTCCAGCTCACGCTGCAGCCGATCCCGCAGCTGACCGCGCCGGGCTCCATCGAGGAGCGCAGCCTGCTGCCCTCCTTCCTCTATCTGCCCCACGAGAGCGAATTCGCGCCCTCGGACCTGGACCTGCCATGGGCGGCAGGCGCCGGCTGGGCGGTGGGCAGCCTGGCCCGGGACCGGGGGGCACAGACCCCCATCCGCCTGGTCTCCAGCGCCAAGAGCTGGCTCTGCCACGCCGGGGTGGACCGCCGCGGCGCCATCCTGCCGGCCGAGGCCCCGGAGGACGTCGCCCGGGTCTCGCCCCTGGAGGCCTCCATCCGCTACCTGGAGCACATGCGGCGCGCCTGGGACCACGCCCACCCGGAGGCGCCGCTTGCCGAACAGGCGCTCACCCTGACCATCCCCGCCTCGTTCGACCCCGGCGCCCGCGAACTCACGGCCGAGGCGGCCGAGCGCGCGGGGCTGCCCGGCGCGATCCTGGTGGAGGAGCCCCAGGCCGCGTTCTACAACTGGATCTGCGCCAGCGGCGGCGGCTGGCGCGAGCAGGTCGAGGTGGACGACGTGATCCTGGTGGTCGACGTGGGCGGCGGCACCACCGACCTCTCGCTGATCGCCGTGGTGTCGCGCGAGGGCGCCCTGGAGCTGCACCGGGTGGCGGTGGGCGAACACATCCTGCTGGGCGGCGACAACATGGACCTGGCCCTGGCCCACACCGTGGCGCGCAAGCTGGCCGAACAGGGCACCCAGCTCGATCCGTGGCAGATCCGCGCCCTCACCCACGGCTGCCGCGCCGCCAAGGAGGGGCTGCTGAGCGACCCGGAACTGGAGGTGGTGCCGGTGGTGGTGCCCGGACGGGGCACCCGCCTGATCGGCGGCACCGTACGCAGCGAACTGACCCGGGCGGAGGTGGAGTCGGTGGTGCTGGAAGGCTTCTTCCCCCAGGTGGCCGCCGACGCCCGCCCGCTGGTGCGTGCCCGCGGCGGCCTCACCCAGCTGGGCCTGCCCTACGCCCAGGACGCGGCCATCACCCGCCACCTGGCCGCCTTCCTCGGGCGCCAGACCGCGGCCACCGCCGACCTCGAAGGTTTCGGCAAGGTGATGCCGGAGGGCGCCGCCTTCCTGCATCCGACGGCGGTGCTGTTCAACGGCGGCGTGTTCAAGGCGCGCCTGCTGCTCGACCGGGTGATGGGCGTGCTCAACGAATGGCTGGCGAGCGCCGGTGCGCCGCCGGCGCGGCTGCTGGAAGGCACGGACCTGGACCTCGCGGTGGCCAAGGGGGCCGCCTATTACGGCTACGTGCGCCGCGGGCAGGGGGTGCGCATCCGTGGTGGTACCGCCCAGTCCTACTACGTGGGCATCGAATCCGCGATGCCGGCGGTGCCCGGCATGGAGCCACCCGTGCAGGCCCTGTGCATCGCCCCCTTCGGCATGGAGGAAGGCAGCGAGGCGGAACTCCCGCCCCAGGAGTTCGGACTGATCGTGGGCGAGCCGGTACGCTTCCGCTTCTTCGGCTCCTCGGTGCGCCGCCATGACCAGGTGGGAACCCTGCTGGAGCAGTGGGGCCCCGAGGAGGTCAGGGATCTCGGCGAGATCGAGCTAACCCTGCCGGCCGAGGGGCGGCCCGCCGGCGAGGTGGTGCCGGTACAACTGCGCGCGGCACTCACCGAGACCGGCACCCTGCGCCTGGAGGCCGTGCCCCGTGGCGGCGAACAGCGCTGGAAGGTGGAGTTCGACCTGCGCAGTTGACGGCATCGTTCGCCACGACGATGCGGCGGGCCCCGAACAGCCCCAGAGGCGGGCAGGCACCCGCACCCAACCGGTGAATCGCCCATGCAGCGCTACGTCATCGGCATCGATCTGGGCACTACCAACACCGTCATGGCCTTCGCAGACCGCGACGCGGGCGGCGAGATCCGGACCTTCGAGATCGAACAGCTGGTCGCGCCCGGCGAGGTGGCCGCCCGCTCGCAGCTTCCCTCCCTGCGCTACCAGGCCGCCCCCGGGGAATTCGCGCCCGGCGACCTGACGCTGCCCTGGAGCGACGGCGGCGACCCGATAGTGGGCGCCCTCGCCCAGCTCGTGGGCACCCAGGTGCCGGGGCGGCTGGTCGCCAGCGCCAAGAGCTGGCTCTCCCACCGCAGCGTGGACCGCACCGCCGACATCCTCCCCTGGGGTGCGGAACAGGGGGTGGCGAAGATCTCCCCGGTGGCCGCCAGCGCCAGCTACTTGGCCCACCTGGGGGCCGCCTGGAACCACGCCCACCCGGACCATCCGCTGGAGCGGCAGGAGGTGGTGCTCACGGTCCCCGCCTCGTTCGACGAGGGGGCACGCGCGCTCACGGTGGAGGCGGCACACCAGGCCGGCATTCCCCACCTGCGGCTGCTGGAGGAGCCCCAGGCCGCTTGCTACGACTGGCTGCAGCACCAGGCGGACGGCCTGGCGGCCGCCCTCGCCGACAGCCGCCTGGTGCTGGTATGCGACGTCGGCGGCGGTACCACCGACCTCACCCTCGTCCGAGTGGAGCACACGCCGGACGGCCCGCGCCTCGCCCGCGTGGGCGTGGGCGACCACCTGATGCTGGGCGGCGACAACATGGACCTGGCGCTGGCCCACCTGGCCGAGGGTCGCCTGACGGGCGACGGCGGCCGTCTGAGCGCGGCCCAGCTCGCCCAGCTCGCCCAGCAGTGCCGCGCCGCCAAGGAGCGCCTGCTGGCTCCGGACGCCCCCGAGCGGGCCAGCGTGACCGTGCTCGGCGCGGGCAGTCGCCTGGTGGGCGGTGCACGCTCGGCCGAGCTCACCCGGGGCGAGGTGGAGGCGCTGGTGCGCGACGGCTTCTTCCCACATGCGCAGGCGGACGAGGCGCCGCGCCGGACCCGCGGCGGCCTGGTGGAGTTCGGTCTGCCCTACGTGACCGACCCGGCCGTCACCCGCCACGTGGCGGCGTTTCTCGCCCGCCACCAACGGGTGGTGCGGGAGGCGCTGGCGGGCCTCCCCGCACAGGCCGAGGCCGTGCCGGACACCCTGCTGCTCAACGGCGGCGTGTTCCGCTGCGAGGCCCTCTCCGAGCGGTTGCTGGAGACCCTGGAGGGGTGGCGCGGCGCGCCGGTACGTCGGCTGGAGAACGACCACCCCGACCGGGCGGTGGCGCGCGGCGCGGTGGCCTACGCCCTCGCCCGCAGCGGCGCCGGCACGCGCATCGGCGGCGGCTCGGCGCGCAGCTTCTTCCTGGCCCTGGAGGACGAGGCCGAGGGCAGCCACGGCATCTGCCTGCTGCCGCGCGGCAGCGAGGAGGGACGCGAGGTGCGGCTCGCGGGACGCCGCTTTCTGCTGCGGGTGGGTCAGCCGGTGGCCTTCCGCCTGCTCTCCTCGAGCGCAGACACGCCCTGGCAGGCGGGCGAGCTGGTGGAACTGGATGCTGCGGAGATGCTGCCGCTGCCACCAGTGGCGGCGGTGCTGGACGCAAAGGCCGCCGGCGGCGCCCCGGAGGTCCAGGTCACCCTGGCCGCCCAGCTCACCGAGGTGGGCACCCTGGAGGTGGACTGCCTGGGCGACGACCCCGAACGTCAACGCTGGCGGCTGGAGTTCCAGCTGCGCGGCGGCGGCGGGGCGCCCGCGGAGGCGCCCACCCTGCCCCCGGGCTTCGCCGCAGCCGCCGAACGGGTGGAGCACATCTTCGGTCGCCACAAACGGCCGGTGGAGTCGCGGGAGGTGAAGGGGCTTCGATCCGGGCTGGAGAGGATCCTCGGTCCGCGCGATGACTGGGACGGCACCCTGCTGCGCGAGCTCTTCGGCGTGTTGTGGGAAGGCGCCGGCAAGCGGCGCCGCTCGGCCGACCACGAGGCGCTCTGGCTCAACCTGGCCGGCTTCTGCCTGCGCCCGGGCTTCGGCCACCCCCTGGACGATTGGCGGGTGGAGCAGCTGTGGTCGCTTTATGACGACGGTATCCAGTTCAGCCGCGAGGCGCGCAACTGGGCCGAGTGGTGGATCCTTTGGCGGCGTATCGCCGGGGGCCTGGAGGAGCCGGCGCAGCTGCGCATCCTGGACGACCTCGTCTGGTACCTGGACCCGGCCCCCAAGGGCAAGCGCCCGCCCGGACCGAAGCAGCAGGGCTACGACGACATGGTGCGCCTGGCCGCGTCCCTGGAGCGGTTGCCGGTGGCACGCAAGGAAGAGCTGGGCAGTTGGTTCCTGCAGCGCCTGCGCAAGTCCAAGGAGAACGTCCAGACCTGGTGGGCCATCGGCCGGCTGGGCATACGCGAACCGGTCTACGGCAGCGCCCACCAGGTGGTACCGCCCGAGGTGGCCGAGCGTTGGCTGGAGCCGCTGCTGGAGCAGGACTGGAGGCGGGTGGAACACGCCGCCTTCGCCGCCGCCCTCATCGCCCGCTGCACCGGCGACCGCGGCCGAGACCTCGACGACGCCGTGCGGGAGCGGGTCCTGCAGCGCCTCGCCGCCTCAAAGGCCCCCACCGCCTGGGCGCAGATGGTGCGCGAGACGGTCGTTCTGGAGGCGGCGGAGCAAAAGCGGCTGCTGGGGGACGCCCTGCCGGTGGGGCTCAAGCTGTTGCGCTGAGGTCTTGGCGCTCGACTGCACTGGCGAACCCCGTAGCCCCTCGCCGCGGTAGCCGCTCTATGGGGTAGGCCCGGCCACCAAGATTCATTCGAACGGGAAGCTTCGACCTGCTCCATCGCGCCTGCCTACCGACAAATGTCGGTCGAACGAGGATGGGGATACTCGACAGAAATTCCGCCATCGCGATGGAGAAAACGCGTATTCCCGGACGACGCCACGGGTGGCACGTGATGCGAAATATTGGGTTGAAACCGGCAAATCAGACGATTGCAGGCACAAAAAAACCCCGGCGCTGCCCGGGGTCTAATAAAAGAGCGGCGCATCTGAGTTCCAGGTGCGCCATCCCTTCTGCCGTTCGAATCACGCCCTGGCATGCAGGTGTGTGAATACCTGAAGCCGTTGCTAGACTCGTACGCTCCAAGCAGAGGGCGTGAGGTAGCGAAGTTCCATGGAAAACACCTTCTGGACCGCCCTGGCCACCAGCACCGCCGCGGCCATTGTCACCTCTCTGGGCATCTACACCATCAGGCGCTTCGCCGACTGGGGGCACCGCAACACCACCTATTTCATGTGCTTCGCCGCGGGGGTGCTGATCTCGGCCGCCTTCCTGCACATCGTGCCGAAGTCCTTCTCCATGAACCCGCAGGCACCGGTCTGGCTGCTGGCCGGCTTTCTGGGACTGCATTTGTTCAACCGTTTCATCACCGCCTTCGTCTGCGAGAAGGACCCGGACAAGGAGGACTACGCCATCGGTATCGTCCCCATGCTGGGGATCGGCTTCCATTCCTTGATCGATGGCTTCATCTACTCCATTGCCTTTACCGTCAGCATCCTCACCGGCTTTCTCGCCACCCTGGGCATGGTGCTGCACGAATTCCCGGAGGGCATCATCACCTACCTCCTGCTGGTGCGGGGCGGCTTCGGCGAACGCCGGGCGCTGGTCTTGGCCTTCCTGGCCGCGGCCGCGACCACTCCGCTGGGGATGCTGTTGTCCTACCCCCTCGTCAGCGCCATCGACCGGCCGACTCTGGGTGCCCTGCTCTCCGTTTCGGCGGGTGCGTTAATCTACGTGGGTGCCACCCACCTGTTGCCGCGGGCGGAGCAGGAGCACAAGAAGTTCAGCCTGGTGGCACTGGCCGGCGGGGTACTGGTTGCCGTCATCATCGTGGCCTCCAAGCAATGAAAGTGGGAGGAAGCTGCACCCATGACGAATGAGCAACGGCTTTCACCCGGGCACCGGCATGACCGCCAGGAACCGGCGGCGCCGGGCCTGCTGCGCCTCGCCGGACTGCAGCTGGAACTCCAGGGCAACCCCGTTCTCGACGGCCTGGACCTGGAAGTGGCGCCGGGCGAGATCCACGGCCTGCTGGGGGCGAACGGTGCGGGCAAGTCCAGCCTGGCCTATGCCGTGATGGGCTGCGACGGCTACCGGCCGGCCGCCGGCGCGATCCATTTCGCGGGCCGGCGCATCGATGCGCTGCCCATGCACGAGCGCGCCCGGCTGGGGATCACCCTGGCCTGGCAGGAGCCGGCCCGTTTCGAGGGACTCAGCGTCGGCGACTATCTGCGCGTCGGCGCCCCCGAGGCCGACGTGGCGGAGTGCCTCGGGCGGGTCGGGCTCGATCCGGACGAGTATGCCGGCCGCGCCGCGGACAAGACCCTGAGCGGCGGCGAGCGCAAACGGGTGGAGCTCGCCGCGGTGCTGGCCATGCGCCCGCGGCTGGCGATCCTGGACGAGCCCACCGCGGGGATCGACCTGCTCTCGCTCGATGATCTCGTGGCGGTGATCGAGGCGCTGAAGGCAGGGGGCAGCGCGGTGCTGCTCATCACCCACCAGGCCGAGGTGGCGACCCATGCCGACCGCGCCTCCCAGCTCTGCGGCGGACGCATCGTCTTCCAGGGCGAGACCGGCCGGGTGCTGGCGCATTACCGCAGCCGCAGCTGCCGGCACTGCAACGGAAGGACCTGCGGTTATGCCTGATCTGCAACCCCTTTTCGATCTGTTTGGGACCGCCGGCTGGGCGCCGCCGCCCATCCCCGAGGCCGCCCATGTGGTGGCCTACGGCCATCGCCTGGCGAGCCTTCAGTCCCTGCCGGGGGTGCGGGTCGAGGCGGAGGCGAGCGAGGCCGGCATCGACGCGCGGATCGTCGTCGCCGCCGGGGCGCGGCCCGCCCAGCCCGTGCACCTGTGCTTCGGGCTGTACGAGCAGTTCGGGGTGCAGAACGTGCGCCTCGCCCTCACCCTGGAAGCGGGGGCGCAGGCCACCGTCCTGGCCCACTGCCTGTTCGCCACGCCCCGGGCGGCGCGCCATGCCATGCAGGGGGAGATCCGGCTCATGGAGGGCGCCACCCTGCGCCACGAGGAGGCGCACTTTCACGGCATGTCGGGCGATATCGAAGTGATCCCCCACGCCCACGTCAGCCTGGGCAAGGGGGCGCGCTACCTGGCCGACTTCAGCCTGCTGCACGGCCGGGTGGGGGAGCTGGATATCGACTACGAGGTGGAGGTGGGCGAGGCCGCGCTGGCGGAACTCGTGAGCCGGGTCTACGGCTACGACACGGATGCCATCCGCATCCGCGAGCGGCTGCGCCTCGACGGCAGCGGTGCCCGCGGCCAGGTCAAGACGCGGGTGGCGGTGCGCGACCAGGCCCGGGCCATGGTGGCGGGCATGGTCGAAGGCAATGCCGCCGGCGCCCGTGGACACGTGGACTGCACGGAGATCGTGCGCGATGACGCCGAGGTGAGTGCGGAGCCCTGGGTGCGGGTGCGCCACCCCCAGGCCAAGGTGACCCACGAGTCGGCCATCGGCAGCGTCGACAGCCGGCAACTGGAAACCCTCATGGCCCGCGGCCTCGCCCCCGACGCGGCGGTGGACGTCATCGTGCGGGGGATGCTGGCATGAACCCGGCGCAGACCCCGCCCGCGGCCGGCGGTCCCGGCAATCGCGCCGCCCTGGCGCGGGCGCTGCGGGCGTTCGGGCAGATGCTGCCCATCATCCTCGGCATGCTGCTGCTGACCAGCTTGGTCTTTGCCTGGCTGCCCCCCGCCAGCCTGCAGGCACTGTTCGGCCGCCATCCGGCGCTCGACGTGCTGGTGGGCGCTACCATGGGCAGCGTGGCAATGGGCCATCCGCTGGCGGGCTACGTCCTCGGCGGCGAGCTGCTGGCCGGAGGGATCAGCCTGATCGCGGTCACCGCGCTGATCGTCAGCTGGGTCACGGTGGGCGTCGTGCAACTGCCGGCCGAGATCCTCATGCTGGGCCGGCGCTTCGCGCTGCTGCGCAACCTGCTGTGCTTTCTCTCCGCCATCGCCATCGCCTGCCTCACGGTGGTCACGCTGGGGCTGTTGCCATGAATGGCGAACCTCGCAAACGCAAACTGGGCGGCTGGGTGTTCCTGGCCGTGGCGCTCCTGGCCCTCGCCCTTACCGCGCTTGCCGACCCGGCCAAGGGTCAGCAGGCAGTGAGTGCGTTCTCGGCCCTGCTCGGCAAGGTGGCGCCGGTGCTGATCCTGGTGTTCGTGCTGACGTTTCTGGTCGAGCGCTTTCTTACCGCCAGGCGCACCCGCGCTTGGCTGGGGCAGGCGTCGGGACTGCGCGGCTGGCTGCTGGCAATGGCGGCGGGCATCGTCTCCACCGGGCCGGTCTACACCTGGTACGCGCTGCTGGCCGAGCTGCACGCCAAAGGCATGCGCACCGCCCTGGTGGCCGTGGTGCTGTATGCCCGCGCCATCAAACTGCCGCTACTGCCGCTGCTCGCCCATTACTTCGGCCTGCGTTACATGCTGGTCCTGTCCCTGTTCATCGCCCTGTTTTCGCTTATCAACGGTTTCCTCATGGAGAAGCTGGCAGGCCGGCTAAGAACGCAATGAATCCACCCGACATCGTTTCCCTGGATCAACTGCCGCAGGCGGCCAGCGCGGTCGTGCGTGAACTGCGCGGCGGCAAGGAGCTGAAGAGCCGCCTGTCCGCGTTGGGGCTGACCCAGGGCGCGAAACTCACGGTGCTGCAGAACACCGGACGCGGGCCGATACTGGTGAACGTGCGCAGCACACGCATCGCCCTCGGCCGCGGCGAGGCGATCAAGGTCCTGGTGGAGCCCGCCGCGCCATGAGCCCGGCCGCCGAAGCCAAGCCATTGCTCGTCGGCCTCGCCGGCCAGCCCAACGTCGGCAAGTCCACCGTGTTCAATCTGCTCACCGGGCTGCAGCAGCATGTGGGCAACTGGCCGGGCAAGACGGTGGAGCGGCGGGAAGGCGCGCTGGTGCGCGACGACGCCCGCAGCCGGGTCGTCGACCTGCCCGGCACCTACAGCCTCAGCGCCAACTCGCCGGAGGAGCGCATCGCCCGCGACTTCATCCTCAAGGAGCGTCCGGACGTGATCATCATGGTCGCCGACGCCGCCGCGCTGGAACGCAACCTCTACCTGCTGGCCGAGTTGCTGCTGCTGCCGGTGCCGGTGGTGCTGGGGCTCAACATGATGGATGTCGCACAGGCGCAGGGGATCGAGATCGAGCCCCACGTGCTGGCCGCGGCGCTGGGCCTGCCCGTGGTGCCCATGGTCGCGAGCCGGGCCCAGGGGGTGGCGGAACTCGCCAGCGAGGCGCTGCGTGTGGCCCGCGACCCGCACAGCTTCCAGCCGACGCGCCCAGAGATCGCCGCGCCGCACCGCGAGGTGCTCGCCAGCGTGCACGCGGCCCTCGGTGACCACGTGCCGCTACCCTACGCGGCCGACTGGGTGGCGATTAAGCTGCTGGAGGGCGACCGGGAGGTCACCGAACTCGCGCGCACCTGGCTGGACGACGACGCCTGGCGCCCGATCGAGGCGACCCTCGCCGCCCACGAGGACGCGGTCGCCGACATCGCCGCCGGCCGCTACGAATGGATCGGCCGCATGGTGCGCGCGGCGGTGAAGCAGCCCCGCCTCGGCCAGGTGACTCTCACCGACCGCCTCGACCGCTACGCCCTGCATTCCCTGTGGGGCCTGCTGCTCCTGCTGGCCGCCTTCGCGCTGGTTTTCGCCGTCACCTTTCAGCTGGCCGCGCCCATCCAGGAATGGCTCGACACCGGCGTGGTGGAGCCGCTGCGCACATGGGTTTCCACTGCGCTCACCGGCGCACCGCCCTGGCTCGTGGGGCTGCTCGCCGACGGGGTGCTGGGCGGCGCCGGGATCCTGCTCACCTTCCTGCCCATCCTGCTCGTGTTTTTCGTCGCCCTGGGGCTGCTGGAGGACACCGGCTACTTCGCCCGCGCCGGCTTCGTCATGGACCCGTTCATGCACCTCCTCGGCCTGCACGGCAAGAGCTTCCTGCCGCTGTGCCTCGGCTTCG
>CAZMMH010000007.1:19462-23181 GCA_964567315.1 uncultured Gammaproteobacteria bacterium | reverse complement strand
GTGCCCATGGGCGAGATGAAGCCGTAGGCGAGCAGGATGCCGAGGAAGGTGCCGACCAGGGCCGCGGCCACGTGCTCGCCGATCTGCGCCGGCGGCCCGCCCAGTGAGCCCATGGTGATGACGATGCCGAGCACCGCGGCGACGATGCCGAAGCCGGGCAGGGCATCGGCCACCCGGCTCACCGCGTGGGAGGTGGACTCCTGCTCGTGGTGGTGGGTCTCCAGCTCCACGTCCATCAGGTTCTCCAGCTCGAAGGCGTTCATGTTGCCGGCGACGATGATGCGCAGGTAGTCGGTGATGAACTCCAGTACGTGGTGGTCCTTGAGGATCTTGGGATACTTCTTGAAGATCTCGCTCTTCTCCGGCTCCTCGACGTCGTCCTCGATGGCCATCAGCCCCTCTTTGCGGGCCTTGCCGAACAGGGCGTACATCAGCGACAGCAGATCCATGTAGGACTGCTTGCCGTACTTGCTGCCACCAATTAGCGAGGGCACGCCCCTGAGCACGCCCATGATGGTTTTCTTGGGGTTGGCGATGACGAAGCCGCCGCTGGCGGCGCCGGCGATGATCAGCAGTTCGTATGGCTGCCAGAGGGCGCTGAGATGCCCGTGGTTGAGGACGAAGCCGCCGGCCACACACAGAAGGACGATGAGCGCTCCGACAATAATACCCATGGGTCTACGGACTCCGAGCCGAATTGCAGATTGCGACGCCCGGCCACTGTCCGGCGACCGAAGGGGAGAGGCGTCGAACGTAGTATTTCACAGATAACGTGACCGGTGCCACGCGTGCGGCGTGCGCGGCGAGGCGGTTTTCGGGTATCTTGCTGCGGATGAACGCCGGCACCAGCGATTCCGCCGAACAGGGCCTCGAGCAGTGGCTCGAGCGGCTTGCCGACAAGGGCATGCCGGTGTTTCGTGCGACCGCGGAATCGCTGCTGGCGATCGAGGACGACAGCGGCCAGTCGGTGGCGCGCCTGTGCGCCTCCATGCTCATCGATCCCGGTGCGGTGGCCATGCTCCTGCGGCGGGTCAACGGCCGTCGCCGCAGCAGTCTCGCCTCCAACGTCACCACCCCGGAAAATGCCGCCATGATGCTCGGCTTCGAGCCACTGCGGAACTTCGCGGCGGAACTCACGGCCTACGACCCTCCGGGCGACAGCCCGGCCCTGGACGGCTACAGCCGGGTGGTGGGGCGCGCGATCCACGCCGCCTACCAGGCCTACGACTGGGCCAGCCGGCGGGCCGACATACTGCCCAAGGAGGTCTTCGTCGCGGCCCTGCTCTACGACATCGGCGAGATGCTGCTGTGGCTGTACGACGGCGACCTGATGGCCCGCATCGAGGACCTGGTCGAAACCCAGCACGTGCCGGCCGACGAGGCCCAGTACCTGGTGCTCGGCTTCAGCCTGGAACAGCTCAGTCACGCCCTGGCGCAGCGCTGGGGCATGCCGGACCTGCTGCAGGATGCGCTGGCGCCGGAGAACGCCACCTATCCGCGGGTGCTCTGCGTGATGCGCGCGGCGGAGATGGGCCGGCTGGCCGAGCAGGGCTGGTATTCGGCGGCGATGGACGAATGCATCGAGGGGGTGGCCGAACTGCTCGACAGCACCCCGGCGCGGGTGGCCAGGCAGGCCCATTTGACCGCCCTGGAGATGGCCCGCGACACCGCTTGGCTCGGGGTGCGGCCGGCGGCGGCGCTGCTGCCGCTGGTCCCGGCGGTGGAGGAGGAAGCGGCGGGCCTGGACGACGGCGAGGAGGGCATGGGCCAGTTCTGCCTGATTCCCCAGTTCCAGCTCTTCGATCAGCTCATGCGCGAACTGCACGTGGGTATTCCCGCCGGCAGTTTCAACCTCAACGAACTGATGCAGCGGGTGATGCGCGGGCTGCACGAGGGGCTCGGCCTCAACCGGGTGGTGTTCGCCATGCTGACCCTGGACAAGAGCGCCCTGCGGGCCCGCTTCATGGCGGGCACCGACAATGATCCCGCCTTCAACAATTTCGAGCTGCCGCTGCACCAGGAGCACCTGTTCGCGCAACTGCTGCGCAAGCAGCAGAGCGTCTGGGTCCACCAGGACAACCACGACCGGCTGTGGCAGCTGGTGCCGGGCGCGGTCAAGCAGCTGATCCAGACCGAGACCTTCTTCTGCATGTCGGTGTTCGTCAACGGCAAGCCGATCGGCATCTTCTACGCCGACCGCCACCTGCCGGACGCGCAGCTGGACGCCGCCAGCTACGACTGCTTCAAGAGGATGTGCGCGCTGGCGGCGCGTGGCATCGAACAGCTGAGGGCCGGCTGATGGCGGTCAGCGACTTCTGCACCGCGGCGCCTCGCAGCCTGCCCCGTGATACGCCGGTCGAGGCGGCCCTGCACCTGTTGCACGCGGGCGAGCCCGAGCCGCTGGTGGTGGTGGACGAGCAGGGCGCGGCCCTGGGTCTGCTGGGCGCCGCCGAGGTGGTGGGCGGGGTGTTGCAGACGGGGCGTGACCCGGCGGCGGTGGCGGTCGGCGAGGTGATGCGCCACGACTTCGAAAGTGCCCGCGACGACGAGGAGGTGGCACCGGTGCTGCGGCGGATGCGCGCCGCGGGCACACGGGTGGCGCTGGTGCTGGACGGCGAGGGGCGGCCGGTCGGCGTGCTGCATTTCGCCGAGCTGCTGCGGGTGCTCGCTCAGGCCCTGGGCGGCGGCGGTGACGCCTGAGCGCGCAGCTCCAGTACGGCGTCGAGCATGGCGGCGCTGGGGCGGATGCCGTATTCCTCGTGCAGCCATCGGCGCAGGGCCTCACGCCCCCGGGGCGGCGGGCGCATGCGCGCGGTGAAGCCGCTGAGGTCCTCCACCATCGCCCACGGATAGATCAGCCAGCGCCACTTCAGCAGCTTGCGGCCATAGAAGTCCGGGACCATGCTCGCGGTCTGCTTGTGATGCAGCACCACCGTGTGCAGCGAGGCCGGCCGGCCGCGGCTGGCCAGATGGGCCAGGGCGGTGTCGAAGGTGTCGCCGGAGTCGCTGACGTCATCCACCAGCAGCAGGTGCAGGCCGTCGATCGGGGCATTGAGGGGATAGCGTACCTCGGCCCGGCGCGAGCGCTCGGCGGCGCGGTAGTGCTCGATCTTGAATTCGGTCAGGTTCATCACGTCGAGCAGGTCCGAGAGCAGGCGCCCCGGCACCCAGCCGCCGCGACCGATGGCGACGATGATGTCGGGGCGCACGCCGGCGGCGCGGATGCGCGTCGCCAGGCGCCGGGTCAGCCGTTGCACCTCGCCCCAGCCGATCAGCTCGCAGGGCATGGCGCCGCTCACGGCGTCCCCTCCGGCGGCGGGTGGTCGCCGGTCAGGGGCACGAACACCACCGGCAGGATCTCCCGCGTGGTCACCCGCTGGTCCGGTTCGCGCGTGATCAGCAGCAGGGCCTGCTGCCACACCCCCACCGGAATCACCAGCCGTCCGCCCGGCCTGAGCTGGGCGATCAGCGGCGGCGGCACGTGGGCGGCGGCCGCGGTAACGATGATGCCGTCGAAGGGTGCCGCTTCCGGCCAGCCGTAATAACCGTCGCCGACGCGGGTGGTGACGTTGCGGCAGCCGAGGCTGCGCAGCCGCTCGGCGGTGCTGGCGCCGAGGGCGGCGACGGTCTCGATGGTGAAGACCTGAGCCGCCAGCCGGGCCAGCACGGCCGTCTGGTAGCCGGAGCCGGTGCCGACCTCCAGCACCCGGGCCTCGGGC
>CAZMMH010000007.1:0-19452 GCA_964567315.1 uncultured Gammaproteobacteria bacterium | reverse complement strand
CAGCTCCAGCAGATCGGTCATCAGGGCGACGATGTAGGGCTGGGAGATGGTCTGGCCATGGCCGATGGGCAGGGGGCGGTCGTCGTAGGCGGCGTCGCGCAACTCCTCGGGCACGAAGGCCTCGCGCGGCACCGCGGCCATGGCGTCGAAGACCCGGGGATCGAGCCGGCCGCGGCCGGTGAGGCGGGCCGTGTAGCCGTATTCCTCCTCGATGGTCTGCAGCATCCTGCGCATCCGCGCTTGCATGTCTGTCTCCGTTGACGGTGGCGCCGGCGAAAACCGGGAGTCCGTCGCAGTCTGCCCGTCGGCCTCATCGCCTCCGCCGTACCGTTATCCAGTATATGCAATGACCCTACGCCCGGAGTCGTTGAATCTGTGTGCCACTTGCGTAACCTCCTGGGAATCCACTCAGGGGGATGCGAAATGGAACTCAGCACCGGGCAGGGGGAGCCCTTCGAAGTCCACCCCTACGGCGAGGAGAACGCGCCGCGCGGCGTGCTGCTGATCCACGACTTCTGGGGCGTGCGCCCGTACAACCACGACTGGGCCCGGCGTTTCGCCGAGCGCGGCTACCGGGCGCTGGTGATCGATCTCTACCAAGGCGATCAGCCGCCCGATGCCGAGGCGGCGGCGGCGCGGATGCGCGAGGTCGATCAGCGCCAGGCCGAGCGCAAATTGTGCACGGCGCTGCGCGCCCTGCGCGGCGAGGGGAGGCGGCTGGGCGTTCTGGGTTGGTCGTTTGGCGGGCTCAAGGCCCAGGAGGCCAGCCTGCTGGCCGCCGACACGGTCGATGCCACGGTATTCCTCTACTCCCGCGTGGTCACCGATGCGGAGCGCCTGGCCTGCCTGCGCGGGCCGGTGCTCGGCCTGTTTTCCGAGACCGAGCGCAGCTGGCCGGAAAAGCAGCGGGAGTGGGAGCTGGCCATGTACCAGGCCGGCAAGGGCCGCGAGAGCCGCAGCTACCCTGCCGGTCACGGCTTCTGCAACCCGGACAGTCCGCGCTTCGAGGCGCAGGCCGCGGACGCCGCCTGGTCGGCGGCCGTCGCCTTCCTGGACCGGGTCCTCGCCTGAGCGGCCGCGCCGGCTTCCTTTGCTCCGCCTGTTACCCCTCGACGTTGGGGCGCATACTCATGCCCTGAATCTGCCGCCGGCGGCAGGCATGGGCGCAGGAGGGGGTATGCGGAAACGAAACTGGTGGTTGCCGGCGTTGCTGCTGCTGGCGCTGGCCGGCTGTTCGGACAAGGGCGAACAGGCCAAGGACAACGGCAAGCAGGGACTGGATTCGATCCCCGAGTCCAACGTCTTCAAGGGCGAAGCGACGGCGGTGCAGAAGGCCCAGGGCGTGCAGCAGACGCTGACGGACCAGGAGGCCAAGCAACGCCAGGCGGTGGACCAGGCCGACCAGTAGCGGCACCCGCTCCGGCGTCGCGGGAGCGGGAGCCGCCGTCTCGGTTCAGCCGTTGACCACGATCCGCCGCGGGCGGCTCTCCGCCTGCTTGTGGATGCTCACCGCCAGCACCCCGTCGTTGCTGGAGGCGGTGACATTGTCGGCGTCGGCGGTGTCGGGCAGGGTGAAGCGGCGGTAGAAGGCGCCGCTCACGCGCTCGGCGCGGCGATGGATCACCCCCTCGCCGTCACCCGGCCCCTTGCGTTCGCCGCGGATCGTGAGCACGCCCTTCTCCAGGGTAATCTCGATGCTGTCGGGCTCCACGCCCGGCACGTCCACATGCAGGACGAAGCGGTCCTGGTATTCGTCGATGTCCACCGCCGGCACCCAGTCGGCGGTTGCGCCGCTGCTCTCCGCGGCGCTCTCGCGTCCTTCGAAGGCGCGGTTGAGTTCTGTCTGCAGTTGGTTCAATACGGCCAGCGGATCGTAGCGGGTCACACGCATGATGCACCTCCTGGTTGTCGCGCATGCAGCGGCCGTTGCCGGCCCGGCTGCAACTGGTGTTCTGACTCAGGAAAATAGGTAGGGGCGCTTGCGTGGGTTTCAAGGGGGGAGGAAGGGCAAGGCAGAAGGATGAAGGATGAAGGGCGGGGCGGAGGCAGGGCCTTGTGGAAGCGGCCGCCTGGCCGCGAATGGCGGAGGTCACTGAGGCGCTGATTCGCGGGCAGGCGCCCGCTCCCACAGTGTTTGGATAGGCCTGATCGGTGTTGACGGCACGAGGCGGCCGAATATCCTTTTTTCTGCCTTCTGCCTTCTGCCTTCTGCCGCCCCCGCCCGCCGTTGCTGCGGGCGGGGGCGGGTCGTTAGCGGATGACCACGAACAGTGCGCTGTCGCCGCGCTGGAGGTTGAGCAGGATGCCGTTGCGGCCCAGCTTGAGCGCCTTGCGCACGTCCTCCACGCTGTTCACCTGCTGGCGGTTGACCGAGACGACCACGTCGCCGCTGCGCAGGCCGGCGTTCCACGCCGGGCTGAACCGCTGCACCTGCAGGATCTCCACCCCCTGGGTCTTGCCGTAGAGCGGATTGTTCGGCTCGATGTCGCCCAGGGCCGCGCCGGCGAGGCGGTTGTCGAGCTTGGCCCCGGCGGCCTGGGTCTGTGTCGGAGCGGTGATCGTCGCCTGCAGATGCAGCGTTTTGCCGTTGCGCAGGACGTCGAGGGAGATGTGACTGCCCACCCGCAGCAGGCCGATGCGGTTGCGCATCTGGCCGGCGCTGGCGACCGGCTCCCGGTCGATCGCGGTGACCACGTCGCCGGCGTGCATCCCCGCCTTGGCCGCCGGCGAGTCGTGCTCCACCTGGGTGATCAGGGCGCCGCGGCCGGCCGGCAGGTTGAGGGCGTCGGCAAGGTCGGAGGTCAGGTTCTGGGCCACCACGCCAAGCCGCCCGCGCTTCACCGAGCCGTGCTTGATCAACTGCTCCATCACGTCATGGGCCATGTTGGCGGGAATGGCGAAGCCGATGCCGACGTTGCCGCCGCTGGGGCCGAGGATCGCGGTGTTGATGCCCACCAGCTGGCCGTACAGGTTGACCAGTGCGCCGCCGGAGTTGCCCGGGTTGATCGAGGCGTCGGTCTGGATGAAGTCCTCATAGCCTTCGATACCGAGACCGCTGCGGCCCAGCGCCGAGACGATGCCCGAGGTCACGGTCTGACCGAGGCCGAAGGGGTTGCCGATGGCGACCACGAAGTCGCCCACCTGCAGCTGGTCGGAGTTGGCGAAGGGTACCGCGGTCAGGTGGTCGGCCTTGATCTGGATCACCGCCACGTCGGTGGGTGCGTCCACTCCCACGACCTTGGCCTTGAAGTGACGGCCGTCGCGCAGGGTGACGGTGATCGAGTCGGCCTTTGCCACCACGTGATTGTTGGTCAGCACGTAGCCGCGCGCGGCGTCGACGATGACGCCGGAGCCGAGGCTCTGGGATACCCGTTCCCGGGGCTGGGGCTGGTTGGGGATGTTGAAGAAGTGGCGGAAAAAGGGATCGTTGAGTAGGGGGTTCTGTTCCACCCGGATGCGGGTGCGGGTGGAGACGTTGACCACGCCCGGCAACACCTGCTTGAGCATCGGCGCCAGGGTCGGCAACTTCTGGCCGTTCACCTCCACCGGCAGCCCCGCCAGGGCAGGTGTGGCGGTGGGCAACAGCAGGGCGCCGGCGAACAGGGCGCTGCAGAGGGATCGGGTGATGTTCTTCATGCTTCGCTGTCCTCGTGGTCTGGGTCGTCTTGATAATGGGACCGTGAGCGGCCCGCGAACACAGTGTCGTAGACCCCCCGGTTCGGGGAATGGTTCAATCGCTGCGAGCGGATCGTTGGCTGCAAGGATGAAGGAGGAAGGATGAACAGGGGCTGAAAGCGTGGAGGTCCCTTGCGGTCTCTACTTGCCGGTCCCGCCGTCCGCCACGCTCACCACCACCTCCCGCGTCCGCGGGCCGTCGAACTCGCACAGGTAGATCCCCTGCCAGGTGCCGAGCTGCAGCCGGCCGCCGCTCACCGGCACGCTCTCCGAGCTGCCGACCAGGATCGTGCGCAGGTGGGCGGCGCTGTTGCCCTCGGCGTGGCGGTCCTCGGGATCGTGCCAGGGGACCAGCTTTTCCATTCGCCGCAGCAGGTCGCCGACCACGTCGGGATCGGCGTTCTCGTTGATGCATACGGCGCAGGTGGTGTGGCGGGTGAAGAGGTGCGCCACCCCTTCGCGCAGGCCGAGCTCCGTGACCGCCCGCTGCACCTCGTCGGTGATGTCGAGCATGGCCTGATGGCCGGGGGTGGGAACGCGGATCTGTTGCCGGCTCATATCGTCTCTCCGCTCGGTGGCTGCATTTTCGTCGCACACCGGCGCCTGTCGCGGCCCGGTGCCGGTGGGGGGATTCTACCCGCAGGGGTTTTCGCGCGGGGAAGGCCGGCGCCGGCCTCAGTGCCAGAGGCCGTTGAGGTGGCGGCGCGGCCGGCGCTGCACCGGCGTCAGATGGGCCGGCAGCCAGTCGCCGCGTGGACCGTGCCAACTGCGCGCGTTGCCGGCCGCGGTCAGACTCAGCAGGCGGCGGATGCGCGCCTCGCTGTGGGGGTGGCTGCGCAGCAGCGAAGGGTCGGGGTCGAGACGGCCCGGGAGCAGCAGCCGCTGCAGCCACGAGGCCGTGGGCCGGTCGAGCTTGGCCAGGGCGGCGGCCAGCCCGGCGGGATCGCCGGTGAGCGCCGCCGCGCCGAGGTCCGCGTCGAATTCGCGGGTGCGCGACAGGGCCAGCTGCAGCACGGTGGAGAGGGTCGGCGCGAGCAGCAGCAGGAGCAGGCCCAGCCACGGCACCGGCGCCCCGTAGAGCAGCAGCAGCGGCAGGTAGATCAGCACCATCAGCTGGCCGAGCAGGGCCAGCAGGGCGGTCAGCCGGCTCATCAGGTCGGCCAGGGCCATCACCCGGGTGTCGTGGTGGGCGAGGTGGCTGGTCTCGTGGGCCAGCACCCCGACCAGCTCGCGCAGCTCCAGCCGCCGCAGCAGGCCGTCGCTGACGGCGATCGCGGCCCGCTGGTCGCTGCCCACGCTGAAGGCGTTGGGCACCGGGCTCGGCACGTAGTGCAGGGTCGGCGTCGCGGCGAGGCCCGCGCGCCTGGCCAGTTCGACCACGATGGCGTAGAGCACCGGCGCCTCCTGGGCGCTGAGGGGGCGGGCACGGTAGAGCGGCAGCAGCCAATTGGCCGGCAGGCGCGGCGCGAACAGCAGCAGGGCGAGGCCGAGCAGCAAGGTCCAGAGGGTGCCGTCGGCACCGCCCAGGATCCAGCCGATCGCCGCCAGCAGCAGGGCCATGGCGGCCAGCAGCGCGACGCTCTGCAGGGCGTTGCGCAGGCGGTGCCGGATGAGGGCGCCGGGACGGCTCACGGCGCTTCAGATGTCGTGCGCCGACGGTTCCAGCAGGCGCAGGCGGCGGCGCAGGTTATCGATCTCGTCCAGCAGCTCGACCGCCAGCGCGACCCCGGCCAGATTCAGGTCGAGGTCGCGCTGCAGACGCACGGCAACGCAGACCCGGGTTACGCTCGGTCCCCGGAAACGCCATTCGCCGGGGCGGCGCCCGCGCGGCTCGATGATGCCCTCGGCTACCATGTCGATGACCAGGTCCGCGTGCACCGCGCAGGCACGGCAGAGCTCCGCCAGGGTCAGCTCAAGCCGCTCGTCCAGCAGTTGGCCGGCCTCGATGCTCGGCTCGTTGCTCATGCTCAGATCCCCCTTGGCTTGCGCGGGTCGAAGGGCATCGCCTCCGCCATCCGCCGGTAAAACTCACGCGCCGTCTCGTCGTCCGCCGGCGGCGTCTCGATGCGCAGCAGCACGTACTGGTCGCCGGGCGGGGTGCCGGGCAGGCCGCGCCCCTTGAGCCGCAGCCTGCGCCCGCTCTGCGAGCCGGCCGGGATCTTCAGGTCGACCCGTCCGCCCAGGGTCGGCACCGAGATGCCGGCGCCGAGGGCCGCCTCCCAAGGCGTCACCGGCAGTTCCAGGTAGATATCGCGGCCGTCGGCGCGGTAGAGCGGATGGGGCTGGAAGTCGATCTCCAGGTAGAGGTCGCCGGCACCGCCGCCGCCCATCCCCGGCGCACCCTGGCCGGTCAGGCGGATCTGCTGGCCCGACTTCATTCCGCGCGGGATGCGCACCTTGAGGGTCCGGCTGCGCACCGTCACGTGGCCGTGGGCATCCACCTCGGGCGACTGCAGGGTGATGGCGCGGGTCGCGCCGTGGTAGGCGTCCTCCAGGCTGACCATCACCCGGGCATGATGGTCCTGGCCGCGCATGTGGAACTGGGCCTGCCCGCCGGGGGCGAAGCCGGGGTGGGCGCCGCCGAACAGCGACTCGAAGAAGTCGCTGAAGTGGCTGGCATCGGCGCCGGTGAAGCCGCCGCCGCTGAATTCGAAGCCGCTGTCCCAGCCCGGCGGCGGCTGGAACTCCTGGCCCTGCTGCCACTGGTTGCCGAGGTGGTCGTAGGCGGCCCGCTTCTCGGGGTCCTTGAGCACCTCGTAGGCCTCGCCCACCTCTTTGAAGCGGTTCTCGGCGTCGGCCTCCTTGGAGACGTCCGGATGAAACTTGCGCGCCAGCTTGCGGTAGGCCCGCTTGATCTCGTCCTGGGTGGCGTCGCGCGCGACGCCCATGATCTTGTAATAGTCCTTGTACTCCATGCTTCTGAGTCCCCGTGCGGCTATCTTTCACTTTGGTTCAGTGCGCGGGGATTTCAAGGCAAGTCAAAGGCGGCCTCACGCAGAGACGCAGAGGCGCAGAGAAAAACCAAGAATTTTGTCTCGGGATGTTGCCTGCCAGGCGCGTTCCGCGCGCTATGGACCGGCGGCGTGTTTCCGTCGGCTTGCGGCTGGACTCGTCGCACGATCATGCCGTCCCGTCTTTCGCCACGAGCCGTAGGGCGTGGCCCACACGAATATTCCTTTCTCTGCGCCTTTGCGTCTCTGCGTGAGGCGGGTTTTCAGCAAAAATCCCGCGAACGGGTCATAAGCCCGCCCAGCAGCGGCGTCAGGTCCTCCAGGCGGCGGGCGACGAAGTGGACCACGCCGCCCTCGCTCTGCACATGGCCGGTGACGCCGAGCAGGCGGGCCGCGTTGATTTCGCGCCGGTAGCGTTCGCCCAAGCGCTCCCAGACGATCACGTTGCCGATGCCGCTCTCGTCCTCCAGGGTGAGGAAGGTGGTGCGGCCGTCGCCGGGGCGCTGGCGGGTGATGACGATACCGGCCAGGCGGGCAAAGGCGCGGTCTGGCCGTCCTGCCACCTCGGCGATGGGGGCGAAGCGCAGGGCATGCAGGCGCTCGCGCAGCAGGGCCAGCGGGTGGCGGCCGAGGGAGAGGCCGGTGCTGGCGTAGTCGGCCACCAGCGCTTGGCCTTCGCTCGGCGCCGGCAGCGGCGGCCGGCGCTCCTCGAACTCGAGCGCGTCGAACAGCGGCAGGCTGCCCTCGCTGCCCAGCACCTCCCAGCGCGCCTGGTGGCGGTCGCCTGCGATGCCCTCCAGGGCATTGGCCGCCGCCAGCCGTTCCAGCTCCGCCTTTTCCAGGTCGGCGCGGCGGGCGAGGTCGGTCACCGTGCGGAACGGCCCCGCCTTGCGCGCGGTGACGATGCGTTCGGCGGTGGCCCGGCCCAGTCCCCTGGCCATGCGCAGGCCGAGGCGCAGGGCGAGGTCGTGAGGTGTTTGGGGGCTGGTTTGCGTTGGGCTGCTGCCGCGGCCGGTTTTGATTCCCTCACCCTGGCCCTCTCCCGGCGTGAGAGGGCCAGGGTGAGGTGGCTCAAAAATAGCCTTCGGCCTTTCTCCATCATTACCCACCGCGTCCCCGCAAAGCCCCTCCAGCGTGCACTCCCATTCACTTGCCTGCACGTCCACCGGCCGCACCTCCACCCCGTGCTCGCGGGCGTCGCGCACCAGTTGCGTCGGGGCGTAAAAGCCCATGGGCTGGCTGTTGAGCAGGGCGCAGACGAAGGCCGCCGGCTCGTGGCACTTGAGCCAGGCGGAGACGTAGGCGAGCAGGGCGAAGCTGGCCGCGTGGGACTCGGGAAAGCCGTACTCGCCGAAGCCGCGGATCTGCTCGATGACCTGCTCGGCGAACTCGGTCGCGTAGCCGCGCGCGGCCATCCCGGCGCGCAGTCTGTCCTCGAACGGTTCCAGCCCGCCCTTGCGCTTCCACGCCGCCATGGCCCGGCGCAGGCGGTCGGCCTCGCCGGCGGAAAAGCCGGCGGCCACCATCGCCAGCTTGATCACCTGCTCCTGGAAGATCGGCACGCCGAGGGTCCGTTTCAGCACCGCCTCCGCCTCCGGCCCGGGATAGATCACCGGTTCCAGTCCCTGGCGCCGCTTGAGGTAGGGGTGGACCATGTTGCCCTGGATCGGGCCGGGGCGAATGATCGCCACCTCGACCACCAGGTCGTAGAAGGTGCGTGGGGCGAGGCGCGGCAGCATCGCCATCTGCGCCCGTGACTCGATCTGGAACACGCCCACGGTGTCGGCCCGGCGGATCATGGCGTAGGTGGCCGGGTCCTCGGCGGGGACGTTGGCCAGGGTGTGCCGCCGGCCGCGGTGGCGCTCCACCAGGTCGAAACAGCGGTGGATCGCCGAGAGCATGCCCAGCGCCAGGCAGTCCACCTTGAGCAGGCCGATGGCGTCCAGGTCGTCCTTGTCCCACTGGATCACCGTGCGCGCCTCCATGGCCGCGTTCTCCACCGGCACCATGCGGATCAGCGGGTCGCGGGTGAGCACCATGCCGCCCACGTGCTGGGAGAGGTGGCGCGGAAAGCCGCGCAGTTCTTCCACCAGCGCCAGCAGGCGCCGCAGGGTCGCGCTCTGCGGGTCGAAGCCGGCCTCGCGCAGGCGTTCCGCCAGCGGCATGGCGGTGCGCCGGTGGCCGGCGGCGGAGGCGAGCTGTTCCAACTGGTCGCTGGAAAAGCCCAGCGCCCGGCCCACGTCGCGCAGGGCGCTGCGGGTGCGGTAGCGGATCACCGTGGCGGCCAGGGCCGCATGCTCGCGGCCGTAGCGTTCGTACAGATACAGCAACACCACCTCGCGCCGCTGGTGCTCGAAGTCCACGTCGATGTCCGGTGGCTCGCCGCGCTCCTTGGAGATGAAGCGTTCGAACAGGGTCTCCGCGCGGGAGGGATCCACCGCGGTGATGCCGAGGCAGTAGCAGACCGCCGAGTTGGCCGCCGAGCCGCGGCCCTGGCAGAGAATGTTGCGCGAGCGGGCGAAGCGCACCAGGTCGTAGACGGTAATGAAGTAGGGCTCGTAGCCCAGCTCGGCGATCACCGCCAGCTCGTGTTCCACCAGGTCGCGCACCTTCCGCGGCGCACCCTCCGGCCAGTACCCGGCCATGCCCGCCTCGGTGAGCCGGCGCAGGTAGGAGGCCGGCGTCTCGCCCGCGGGGATTGCCTCGTGCGGGTAGTTGTAGCGCAACTCGTCGAGGGAGAACGTACAGCGCCCGGCGATGCGCACCGATTCCGCCAGCAGTTCGTCCGGGTAGAGCCGCGCCAGCCGTTCGCGGCTGCGCAGGTGGCGCTCGCCGTTGGGAAACAGGGCGAAGCCGGCCTCGGCCACGGTGGTGTTCAGGCGGGTGGCGGTGAGCAGGTCCTGCAGCGCCCGCCGCCCTCGCCGGTGCATGTGCACGTCGCCGCAGGCGGTGAGCGGCAGGCCGGTGGCGTCGCCGAGTGCCTCCAGGGCGGCCAGGCTGGCCGCATCGTCACTGCCCAGGTGCAGCTCGACCCCAATCCAGGCACGGTCGGGGAAGGTTGTCGCCAGCCATTCCCCGGTGGTCGCCGGTTCCCCGTCCCGAAGCGGCGCAGTTGAGCCATCGAACGCCGGCAGCCACAGCACCAGGCATCCCGGCAGGCCGCCGGCGAGGTCCGCGCGCGACAACCGGTATTCCCCCTTTGGGCTGCGCCGCCGGCCGAGGGTGATCAGGGCCGAGAGATTGCCGTAGCCGTTCCTATCCTGCGCCAGCAGGACCAACTTGGTGCCGTCGTCCAGCTGCAGCTCACTGCCGACGAGCAGATGCAGCCCGCAGGCCTTCGCCGCCACGTGGGCCCGCACCGCGCCGGCCAGGGAGCACTCGTCGGTGATCGCCAGGGCCGCGTAGCCGAGGGCCTGGGCGCGCTCCACCAGTTCCTCCGGATGCGAGGCTCCACGGAGGAAGGTGAAGTTGCTCAGGCAGTGGAGTTCGGCGTAGGGGGGAGGGGACTTTGTGTTCATGCGGTGTGGGCCGCAAGTGCATCGAACGGGCTTACCACGCCGTTGCCGCCACGCCCGACCACGTGGGTGTAAATCATCGTGGTGCGGACGTCATTGTGGCCGAGCAGTTCCTGAACGGTCCTGATGTCGTGGTCGGACTGCAGCAGGTGCGTGGCGAAGGAGTGCCGCAGCGAATGGCAGGAAGCCGGCTTGGCTACGCCGGCAGCGACGACCGCGCGCCGGAAGGGCTTCTGGATTACCGAGGTATCCAGATGGTGCCGTTTCAATTTTCCGGAATACGGATCCCGCGCCCGGTGTGAGGCAGGGAAGAGATACTGCCAACCCCACTCATTCGGCGCATTGGGATACTTGCGCGCCAGTGCTTCCGGCATGGAGGCTTCCCCAAAGCCATCCGCGATGTCGCTGTCGTAGCTGCGGCGTGCCTCTTCGAGTTGTCCCCGCAGTGCCGGGATCAGGCGTTCAGGGAGCGGTGTGCTGCGATCCTTTCGTCCCTTGCCGTTTCGGACCAGTATCTGCCTGAAATCGAAGTCGACATCCTTGACCCGTAAGCGCACACATTCGCTCACGCGCAGCCCGGCGCCGTACATCAGGCTCGCCATCAGCCATTCCCGGCCCTGCAATCGGTCCAGCACCAAGCGCACCTCCTGCGGGCTGAGCACGACCGGTAGCCGTTTGCGATCCTTGGCCCGGGTGACGCCGGCAACGATTTCGAGTTCGCGTCCCAGCACTTTGCGGTACAGAAAAATGATGGCATTGAACGCCTGGTTCTGCGTGGCCCCCGACACCTTCCGCTCTACCGCCAGGTGGCTGAGAAACGCGGCAATTTCCGCCTCGCCCATTATTTCGGGATGACGGTAGCGGTGGAACCGGACGAATCGCCTGATCCACTGCATATAGGTCTGTTCCGTTCGATAGCTGTAATGTCGCGTGCGTATGGCTACCCGCACCTGATCCATCAAACGCGGTCCGTGCGTTTCCTGAGTCACTTGCCAACCTCCGTGTTTGTATACATGTATATCTATACACTACTAACGAAAAATGGCAAGATCTTGCCCGCGCCATGACCGACAGAGGAATAACGAAGACACCCATCGTAAGGGAATAACGAAGACACCCATCGTAAGGGGATTGAGGCGGAGCGGTTAATTGTTTCGGTGGGGCGCCAACGGGATTGGGGAGCTCGCGGCGTTTGAGGTGCGAAAACCGGCCTGTTCAGCGGAGCAGAAGCGCAGATTTCACGCGATCTCCCGATTTGGAGCCGAGTGCATCTCTCGGAGCATGTCCGATCGGGTGATTGGCTGAAGGGTGTTCAGGTCAGGAGTTGGCGACAGGCCGCAAGACTGGGCGTTCGTCGGTACCCGAGGGCCTTGCAGGCCTCAATGAGCCGGTCGGCGGCGCCGATGAGGTTGCGGAAACGGCCCTCAAAATGCGCCGCCATTTGCAGCCAGTAGCGCGGGTCGATTCCCAGGCGATCGATGATCGGCGGCGTGTCTTGTGAAATCGCGCCCCGTTTGCCGTCACGTAGCAAGCGGCCGGTCCAATCGACGAGGTGGAGATAGTCCTTAAGGCGAAACGGCAGGCCTTTGGGCATCGCCTTGCGGGGGTTGCCGACGAACCGCATGAGGTGTGCCGGCTGTTCGCCCTTCGTTTCTCCGGCCGAGAACGCCGCGTGAATGCGCTCCTGTACCGAGGTGTGGTCAGACGCCTCCGGCGTTTCTGCCAGGCCAGCGCGTACGGGATTAAGATCCACGTAGGTCATACAGGCCGCCAAGGCCTTTTCATCCAGAAGCGCCTGAGACTTGAAACGGCCCTCCCAAAAACGGCCGGTACACTGATCTTCGGCATTCGCTTCGCGGGCGATCGATTCGTTCAGGCAGCGCATGTACCAGCTGATGTCCATCAGGCGGGCGCGCCATGCGGCGGCCAGCTCCCGCACCAAATCCAGTTCGGCTTCGATCAGTGGCTCCCCTTTGAGGAAGCGCTGGGTGAACGGATGGCCGGCAAAGAGGGTATGCCACCGGCAGATCACTTCCTGGTCGTGCCACGATTCCGCCTGTTGCCGATCGACGTGCAGCACGACGTGATAGTGGTTGGACATGACTGCGAAGGCGCACAGGTCAAGGGCAAAGACCTCGGCGAGGTGACGCATGCGGTCCTGGATCCATTGCCGCCGATGCTCGAAGCTGCGGCCGGACAAGGCGTCGACGCCGCAAAGGAAGGCACGGCGGACACAGCGGGAAACACAATGGTAATAGGGTGTGGCCTCCAGTGAGACCAGGGTCTTCCTTGGCTTGGGCATGATATCGATCCTTGATATCCGAGGGCACTGACTGAGGCTGGCAGATCGGTACATGGATGGCAACCTTGGAGTGAATGTCCATGTAACTTGCGAATGTATCGGGCTCCAGTGTTTGGGTGGATGTCCATGCAACGGGGGCGGATGTCCACGTAACGCGACGCATTCGCCTTAGAGTGGATGTCCACGTAACGCAACGACGTAACGACGTAACGAGATTCCTTGGAGTGGATGTCCATCTAACGTTGACCTAACGTTGGAGTGGATGTCCACGTAACGAGATTGATCGCACGGGTCGTCGCCGGGCGCGGCCCGGGCCGCAGCCGGTGGCGGGTGGACGCGGCCGTTTCTTACCATGGATCCCTTCCGGAAAGTGTGGTCTGTGTCACAATCGCGGGCTTCGATCGACGCAGATACGTCACGATTCGGCTTGGCAGCCGTGGCCCCGAGTGGCAACCTGTCCCTACTACTCGGCACGCGCGCGTATCAATCTGCGGTCCACGTTGCCCTGGCCGGCAACAACGACACCGGGGTCTCGAACCCGGGAGAGACAATGTGCCACTGAAGAACAAGACCCGGAGGGCGCTGGATTTCCTGCGCGGCGTGAACAAGGCGCTGGAGCAGGCGGCGGACGAGCAGACGCTGCTCAACGACGTCTGTCGGATTGCCGTCGAGGTCGGCGGCTACCGCTTTGCCTGGGTCGGCTACGCCATGCACGACCCGGAACAGTCGGTGCGCTTCATGGCCTGCGCCGGACATCACCCCGACTACCTCGAACGCATCAGCATCAGCTGGTCGCACCGGGACAACGGCCAGGGGCCGGCCGGCGTTGCCATCCGCACCGGCAAGGCCGACATAATCCAGCACATCCGCGAGAATCTGCACTTCCAGCCCTGGCTGCAGGCGGCCCTGGATTTCGGCTACGAATCGGTGATCGCGGTGCCGCTGAGCTGGCGCGGCGACAACTTCGGCTGCCTGGCGATCCTCAGCGCCGAGCCTGACTCCTTCGACAGCGACGAGGCCGAGTTGCTCAGCGAGCTCGGCGCCTCGCTCTCCTACGGCATCACCGCGCTACGCACCTATGTCCTCCGGGAACAGGCGGAGGCGGAGCTGCGCACCGAGCGCGATGCCCAGGAGGTGCTGCGCAGCATCCTCAGCCTGTCGCTCGAAGGAATCTCCCTGGAGGAGAGGCTCAACCGCACCCTGGAACTGCTGTTCGACGTGCCCTGGCTGTCGCTGGAGCGCAAGGGCTCGGTGTTCCTGGCCGATCCGGTCAGAGGCACCCTGACGCTGCTGGCAAAGCGCCACCTCTCTCCGATCCTGCGCGAGCACTGCGCCACGGTGGAGTTCGGCCACTGTCTCTGCGGCAAGGCGGCGGCGGCCGGCGAACTGCAGTTCCACGGCCACGTGGACGACGACCACGAGGTGCGTTTCGACGGGATCGTCGACCATGGCCACTACTGCCAACCGATCCGTTCGGCCAGCGGGGTGATCGGCCTGCTCAATCTGTACGTCGGGGCGGGCCACGAACCCCAGCCGATCGAGGCCTCGTTCCTCGGCGCGGTGGCCGACACCCTGGCCGGCATCATCGAGCGCGAACAGGCGGAGCTCGCCCAGCGGCGGCTGGCGACGATACTCGAGGCGACGCCCGATCTGGTTACCATCACCGACACCGAGGGCAATTGCCTCTACTGCAACGAGGGCGCGCGGCAGATGCTGCAGTTGGATCGGGACAGTGCCAGCGCCCAGATATCGGTGCTCGATCATTACCCGCGGGACCTGGCCCGGCGGCTGCGCGACGAGGTCTTCCCCAACGCGATCGCCGCGGGGTCGTGGGAGGGCGAACTGCTGCTGCAGCGGCCCGACGGCAGCGACCTGCCGGTCTCCCAGCTGGTCATGGCTCACCGCAACGCCCAGGGTCAGACGGAGTACCTCTCCACCACCGCCCGCGACATCAGCGACCGCAAAATGGCGGAGGAGGCGGCCAAGGCCGTGGCCCTGCGCGAACGCCACTTCGCCAACACCATCATCAACAGCCTGCCGGGCGTCTTCTACCTGACCGACGGCGACGGCCATCTGCTGCGCTGGAACAGCAACCTGGAGAAGACCCTGGGTTACAGCGGCGATGCCCTGCAGGCGCTGAGCCTGCGCGACCTGGTGGCGCCCGAGGCCTGGCCGGAGATGCAGAGCGCCTGCACCGAGATCATGCTCAACGGCAGCGCCTCGCTGGAGACCGCGCTGCAGGCCCGCGACGGCCGGGTCATTCCCTTCTACATTCACAGCGCGCGCATCGGCAGCCGCGAGGGGGCGCGCACCATCGTCGGCATCGGTATCGACATGAGCTACCGCCAGCGCTTGGAGCAGGAGCTGCGCGAGCAGGCCACCACCGACCCGCTGACCGGCGCCTTCAACCGCCTGAAGATGGAGGAGACCATGGAGCGTGAGCTGCGGCGCTGCGACCGCTTCGGCACACCGTTCTCCATCGCCATGTTCGACATCGACCACTTCAAACGGGTCAACGACACCTACGGCCACGATGCGGGCGACGAGGTGCTGCGGGCGGTGACCGAGATTACCTGGCAGCAGCTGCGCGAGGTGGATACCCTGGCCCGCTGGGGCGGCGAGGAGTTCGCGATCCTGGCCGAGTCCACCGGCCTGGAGGGCGTCGCCGTGCTGGCGGAGCGGGTGCGCAAGGCCATCGCCGAGTCGCCGATCCTGCAGCTGGAGACGCTCACGGTGAGCTTCGGCGTCGGCCAATACCTGCCCGGCGAGGCGCGGAAGGACTTTCTCAAGCGGGTCGACGATGCCCTCTATCTGGCGAAGAAGAAGGGCCGCGACCGGGTGCAGCTGGCCGGCGAGGGCGCCCTCACCGCCGAAAAGGGCGACGAGCTCTAAGCGGCGCAAGCGCGGGGTGCCCGCCGGCAGCCGGCGCAACTGGGCCCGCGGCCGGGTGTTGCGCACGTCCGCCGCCGCCAGCCAACCAGGTCGCGCCTGATCCATGCCGAGTTCGAGCCAGGCGAAGTCGCCGGGGACGTGGGCGTCGCTGTCGATGCTCATCAGCATCCCCTCGCTGCGGATCCGCTGACAGTCGGCCTCGGTGAGGTCGAGGCGCCGGGGCTGGGCGTCGAGCTCCAGGAAGCGGCCGCGTTTGGCCGCGTGGCGCACCAGCCGCTCCGTATCCACCGCGTGGCCCGCCCGTTCGTTGAGCAGACGCCCGCCGGGGTGGGCGGGCAAGGTGAAGCCGGAGCGATCCATGGCGCGCAGGATGCGTTCGGCCTGGCGCGCCGAGCATGAAGTGGCTGTGTACCGCGCCGATCACCGGGTCGATCTGCGGCAGATCGGCCGGTTCGTCGAAGAAGCGCGCGATGTCCTCGTTGTTTGCCGGCATGCGAGGCCCGCTGTTCGCAGCAGGGCCCGCCGGCGGGCGGCTGCCACCATGAGCCGGGAGCGGGGCGTCGGCCCGGGGAGGCGGTATGAAGGCACAGCTGCAGGCCGTGATCGTGGTGCCGCTGGTGGTCTCCAGCCTGATCGGCATTTTTGGCCTGTGCGGCTACGGCGCGGTCGGGCTGCTGGGTCTGCCCGCGCGCCTGCAGCTGCCGTGGCCCCTGCGTGGCGTCGGTGGCCTGCTGCTGGTCGGCGGCCTTTCCATGCTCGGGTGGATCTTCCGTTATCGGCCGCCGCTGCAGGTGCTGCTCTCCACCCTCGTCACCATGCGCGGGGCGCTCGGCGTCGCAGCGCCGCCGGCCCGCGACGAGCCGCTGGTGCTGGAGGGGCCGCAGCGCCACCTGCGCCATCCGATGTATTTCGCCGTGGTGCTGATGTGGCTCGGCTGGTGGCTGCTGCTGGATTACACGCTGCTGGCGTTTGTCGCGCTGTGCTTCCTGCTCTGGTTCCGCCTGGTGGTGATACCGATCGAGGAGCGCGAGCTGCGGAGCCTGTTTCGCGAGGGCTACGCCGCCTATACGCGGGCGGTGCCGCGGCTGCTGCCGTCCCTGCGCCCCCGCTGGCCCTGAGCGGCGTCAGCCGCCGGCGGCGTCGCCGAGGCCGAGGGCGTGGAGGACCCGGGTGGCGAGTTCGGCGGGGGTGCGCGAGATCACCTCTGCGGGAATCTCGAACTTGCGCGTCAGGCGCTCGAAGTCCTCGAAGCCGTAGGCGGCGATGAAGGGGTGCATGCCCGAATTCACCGCGGCCAGGAAGTCGCGGTGTTCGTCGCCGCAGGCATAGGCCCGCGCCGGGTTGACGGCGAAGCGCTCGCGGGCGGTGCGGAAATGGCTGGACTTGGCCTGCTTGAGCGGAATGGGCACGACGAAGTCGAGCGCCGCCAGCTCCACCTCGTGGCGCCGGAAGAGCTGGCGCAGGGTCTCTTCCGGTTCACTGGTGATGTTGCGGGTGACCAGCCCCACGCGCACGTCGGGGGCGGCAATCAGCGCCCGCAGCAGGGCGGCGATGCCGGGGTAGAGGGTGGCCTCCTGGCGGTAGACCTCGGTCAGGGTGTCGAGCAGCTGGCGGCGCTTGCGCCCGCCGATCTGCTTGCGCAGGTTGGTGGGAAACTCCTTCACCCCGCCCAGGTACTTGAACAGGTGGCGGCGCTTCTGAAAGCGTTCGAGATCGCCCAGATTCATGCCGTGATAGGCGAAGGTGCGGCCGACCGCGTCGAAGGCGTCGATGGTGGTGCCGTCCGCGTCGAGGATGACCAGGCGGTCGCTGCTGTAGTCGCTCATGCGCGGTCGCCGTCCGGGTATCGGGCGGGGGCCGCTGTGGGGCGTGACGGAATGGTGTTGTTCATAGGTGGATCGCGCTGCTCCCTTCGCCGCGCGCTCCAAGATACCGGGCCTCTGTTACGGCTGCACGGGATTTTTTCCTCCTCCGCCGGCCTGCCGTAGCCCCGGTGGGGCTATGCTGAAAGGCTGGGGACGGCGCTGGGCCCTGCGGGCCGCCCCTCCCCGCCGCCGGTTTCGGCCTGCGGTGCTCTTTGGCATCATTCCGGCCGCCGCCGCGGCGGGCGGCGACAGAAGGGGTAAGCGAGTGGGCGAGGCGGTAACGGTTGCGGTGATTGGCGGCGGTCCCGCCGGCCTGATGGCGGCGGAGGTGCTGTCTGCGGCCGGGATTTCCGTCGACCTGTACGACGCAATGCCTTCGCTCGGCCGCAAGTTCCTGCTGGCGGGGCGTGGCGGCCTCAATCTGACCCATTCGGAGCCGCGCGAGCTCTTCGTCGAGCGTTTCGGCGCCCGCCGTGCGGAGCTCGCCCCCCTGCTGGAGGCCTTCGGCCCGGAGCCGCTGCGCGAGTGGGCCCGCGGCCTGGGCATCGAGACCTTCGTCGGCACCTCTGGGCGGGTCTTTCCTGCCGAGATGAAGGCGGCGCCGCTGCTGCGCGCCTGGCTCCATCGTCTGCGCACGGCCGGGGTGCGTTTCCACGTGCGTCATCGCTGGTTGGGCTGGGACGAGGATGGCGCACTGCGCATTGCCACGCCGGGCGGGGAGACCCGGGTGAGGCCCGCAGCCGCGGTCCTGGCCCTGGGCGGCGGCAGCTGGGCCCGCTTCGGCTCGGACGGTGCCTGGGTGCCGCTGCTGCGGGAGCGGGGCGTGGAGGTGGCCGCGCTGCGCCCGGCCAACTGCGGTTTCGAGGTGCAGTGGAGCGAACACTTTGCCTCGCGTTTCGCCGGCCAGCCGGTGAAGGCGGTGAACGCGGGCGTCGCCGGTGTCGCCGAGCGGCGTCCGGGCGAGTTCGTGATTACGGCCAGCGGCGTCGAGGGCGGCGTGATCTATACCCTTTCGGCGGAGCTGCGCGACGCCATCGAGGCCCAGGGCCATGCCGAATTGCGCCTCGACCTGGCGCCGGGCAAGAGCTTCCAGCGCCTGGCCGAGGAGCTGGCTCGGCCCCGCGGCAAGGACTCCCTGGCCAACCACCTGCGCAAGCGGGCCGGCATCTCGGGGGTCAAGGCGGGGCTGCTGCGCGAGCGCACCCCGCGCGAGGTGTTCGACGAACCGGAGGCCCTGGCCGCGGCGATCAAGGCGCTGCCCGTGGTGCTGCTGGCGCCGCGTCCGCTGGACGAGGCGATCAGCAGCGCCGGCGGGGTACGTTTCGAGGTTCTGGACCGGCGTCTGATGCTGCGCGATCTGCCCGGGGTCTTCTGTGCCGGCGAAATGCTCGACTGGGAGGCGCCCACCGGCGGCTACCTGCTCACGGGCTGCTTCGCCAGCGGCCGGGCGGCCGGTCGGGGGGCGCTGGCCTGGCTGGCCGGGAGCCGCGAGTGAGGTACTGTCCGGAGTGTGCCGGGCCGCTGGAGACGCGGCAGATCGACGGCGTGCCACGCACGGCGTGTTCAAAGGCGGGCTGCGGTTTCGTCCACTACGACAATCCGGTCCCGGTGGTGGCGGCCCTGGTATTTCAGGGCGACGAGCTGCTGTTGGCGCGCAATGTGGCCTGGCCGGAGGGGCTGTTCTCCATGATCAGCGGCTTCCTCGAACGGGACGAGACGCCGGAGCAGGCGGTGTTGCGCGAGGTGAAGGAGGAGCTCGGCCTGGCCGGCGGCACGCCCCGCTTCATCGGCTACTACCCCTTCTTCAAGCGCAATCAGCTCATTCTCGCCTTCGCCGTGGAGGCCGCGGGCGAGCCCGTCCTCGGCGACGAGCTGGCCGAGCTGCGGCGGGTCCCGCGGGAGGCCCTGGCGGGCTACCCGTTCGGCCCGCTGGCCCTGACCGAGGCCATCGTCGGCGACTGGCTGACCATGCCGGAGGCCTGAGCCGCGATGGCCGAACGCTTCGTCAGTGAACGGATCGAGCCGGTGGGCGCCACCTACGACACCGCGCGCATGGCAGTGGGTGAGCCCGGCCTGCCGCGGGAGTTTGTCTGGCGCGGCCGCACCATCGAGGTCAAGACGGTGCTGCGCAGCTGGCGCGATACCGGTCCCTGCCGCCACGGCAGCGGCGAGCGCTACGTGCGCAAGCACTGGTTCGAGGTGGAGACGGTGGCCGACGGCGTGATGAAACTCTACTTCGACCGCAGCGGCCG
>CAZMMH010000006.1:230-23508 GCA_964567315.1 uncultured Gammaproteobacteria bacterium | reverse complement strand
GCATGCTGACCGTGGCCAACAGCAGCGTGGCCCTGCTGCTGCAGCTGTTCGTCACCAACCGGGTGATCGAGCGCTTCGGGGTCAAGCGGGTCAACCTGGTGTTCCCCCTGACCACCATCCTCAGCTATGCCGGCCTGCTGTTCAGCTTCGCCCTGCCCACCGCCCTGTTCGGCAGTTTCAACAAGGATGCGGTGATGACCGCGTTCCGCAATCCGGTACGCAACCTTTTCTTCAATGCCCTGCCGGGGCATATGCAGGGGCGCGGCCGCGCCACCTCGGTGGTAGTGGTGATGCCCCTGGCGCTGGGCGCCGCCGGACTGATCCTGTGGCTGGTCCAGCGCATCGCCGAACCGATCTACTTCCTGGTACCGGGACTGCTCGCCGCCCTGCTCTACCTGCATTTCAACCGCCGCATGAACCGGGCCTATGCCGCCGAGATCATCGGCCACCTGCGCACCAAGCTCTATCTGCCGGAGGATCAATTGCGCAACGCGCTGCGCGGCACCTCCGACGTCATCTACCAGGAGCTCGAACGCGGCGTTCTGCACGCGAACACCCAGATCAGCCTTGCCTACGCCAGGGCCCTGGTGAACGCGTTTCCGGAACGCGCCGCCGAGTCCGTCTTCACCCGGATCGAGAGCGCAGACCAGCCGACCAAGGACCAGTTGCTGAAGCTGTTGCTGTCGGCCCCTCCCCCGGACCTGGGGGTACGGCTGTGGCGGGAGCTCGACAAGGCCGACAGCCACCTGCGTGCGACGATCCTGCGGATCCTGTTCCAGATGCACGACTCCCGGGCGCAGCGACTGATCGAGACCGGCCTGCAGGAGGAAAACCCGCGGCTCCGGGCGGCCTTTATCGAGGGCGCCATACTGTCCGCCGACCGGCGCCACCGGACCGCTGCACTGCAGACCTGGCAGCAACTGGTGGAGAACGACGACACCTGTACCCGCCTCGCCGCCCTGCCACTGCTCCCCCGCCTGGCACTGCTGGACGCACCGGCGGACACACTCGAGACGGCCTACGGAAAGGCGTTGCTGGCACTGCTGCAGCATCCCGGCGAGCGGGTCCGCCTGGAGGCGCTGGAGGCACTCGAGGCATGGCCCGCTCCCAGCCTGCCCGGCCTCGACGGGCTGATGCCCGCCCTGAGCGCCAGCCCGGAGCCGAAGCTGCGCCGAGCGGCGGTCAAGGCCACGCGCCTGCTGGCTGCGCCGGAACGGGAAGCGGCCCTGCTGGCCGCCCTCGAGGATTCCCACCCCGCGGTGCGCCGCGCAGCCGCATGGGCCAGCTTCGAACGCGACGCCGCGGGCGTGGCGCGGATGGTCACCGCCCTGCTCGAAAACAACGGTTCGCCGCGGGCGCAGCAGGCCTTGCTGGATCAACTGCTGGAGCAGGGCGCACCCAGCGACATGCTGGAACAGATCGCCCTGGCCAAGATTACCGATGCACGCAGCCTGATGCACGCCACCGGGGCGCTGCAGCACCACGGCGCGGGCAGCGATGCGCCGGCCCTGCGCCTGCTCGGTTTCGTCCTGGAGGAGCGGGTCCGCCAGAGCATCGACATGGCGCTCAGCGCCATGCAGCAGATGGAGAACCCGGAAAACATCGGTGTGATCCGGGCCAGCCTGAAGTGCGGTGATGCTCGCCACCTGGCCAGCGCCTGCGAGGCGTTGCGCAACCTCAGCCACCACGCGCTGTCGCCGATGCTGGCCGACCTGGTGGAAAAGCGTTCGCCCGGCGCCGTCACGGCGCGCGCCGCGGAATTCCCCGACCTGGCCTCGGTACTGACCTGGTGCCGGCGACGGCTCGACCCCTGGCTCAACAGTTGCGCGGAACGCGCGCTCGGCGCCCTTGCCTGAGGAGACCCCGATGTCCGACCTGTTCGAGCGCATCCTGCTGCTGAAGAGTTCGCCGATCTTCCGCGAGGTCGCCACCGAGGACCTGCGCATGGTGGCCCAGTCCCTCGACGAGGAGCTCTACCTGTCCGGTGAACGGGTGTTCGACATCGGCCAGCAGGGCGACCACATGTACATCGTGCAGAGTGGCCGGGTCGGCATCTCCCTGCATGCCGATCCAAGCGTGCGGCAATTCGTCGCCCACATCGGCCCGGGTGAGTGTTTCGGCGAGATGAACCTGCTGGACGAACTGCCCCGCTCGGGCACCGCGCACATCGTCGACGACGCGGTCCTTCTGTCACTGGAAAAGGGGTGCCTGCGCGGACTGATCGGCAGTTATCCGGAACTGGGCTACGGGATGCTAAAGGGCCTCAGCCTGAGACTGCGCGACGCCAATCTCAGGCAGATGCAGGCGGCGGGAACGTGACAACGAAGGTCGAGGAGGAGTTCAAGCCATGTACCAACTCAGCAGACTCGGAGCCGGACTCGCGCTGGCCCTGCTTGCCGGCGCCGCCATCGCGCGCAGCGCCGGCGTCGTGCCGTTGCAGGCCGACCCCCACCGCAACGAGGTCGGCTTTTTCGACATGCACGTCTGCAACTGGCCGGACCAGCCACTCTTCTTCCTGGCACCCGTTACGCCGACGTGGCCACGATCGAGGTGTTCGACCCGAAGGGCCACAGCCTCGGGCGCCTGAACCTGGACCGGTTCCGCATCGTCAAGCCCAAGGGCAAGCCGGAGAAACACGTCTTCATCCGCCACCTGCCGGTGCCGGCGGACGGCGCCGACGGCTGGTACCGCAGCCGCGTCACCCTGAAGGACGGCAATCACTATGACGCACGGGACTACGTGGTGATCGAGAAGATGCCGCGTGCCGGCGGCATGCAGCCCGCCGACGGCAGCACGGTGGCACTGCCCACCACCCTGCGCTGGCAGCCGATCCCCGGCGCCAGTGACTACGAGGTCTTCATCAAGGATCTGTGGAACGGCGAGAAGGTGATCTACACCTCGAAGTTCCTGAAGCAGCCGCAGCTCACCCTGCCGCCCGGAGTGCTGAAGGCCGACGGCTACTACGCCTGGCGGGTACACGCGCGCAACATCAACGGCGACATGCTGTTCGGCGACTTCGACTACGGCTCGCTGAGCCGGGAAACGACCTTCACCGTCGGCGGCAAGCCGTGACCGGAGCGGCACAGGGGTGCGGCAGGCGGAGGTCTTCCCTGCTGCACCCCGCCTGCTGGGCTATGCTTCCAATATGAGGGGAAAGCCTCTGCACGCTGCGCGCCTGGGCAGCGACTGGGGAGCAGAACATGAAATTCACGATCGCACCCAAGACCATAGACTGGTGGTACTGGCTGCTGACCTACGCCCTCATCATCGCCGCCCTGGCCGGCTGGGAACGGGCCTACCTGGGCGTCATCCTGGTGAGCGCATGGCAGGTGGTCCACTTCTCCATGCGGAACGGCGCCGTTGCATTCCCGACCCAGGTGAGATGGTTCTATTTCCTGATCACCCTGACCGGACTGATTCCGGCGATCCGTCTCTACATGTTCATCGCCCTGCTGGGCGGCACCACCATGGTGACCTTCTTCGACCGCTGCATCCTGGCCAAAATCCTGGCCATGATGCCGTGGAACAGGGGCGTCACCCTGCGCTGACGGCCAGACCGCCGCCGGCGACGTCGGCGGGCCGCCCCGGCCCGCAGCGCTTGGACTGTGCCCGGCGCTTTCGCGTAGAATGGCCGCTGCCCAGGTGTCCTGCAGGCCTTCCGGCCGAGGGATGAAACGGGAAGCCGGTGCGTCACTGCCCCAGCAGGACAAGTCCGGCGCTGCCCCCGCAACGGTAGGCGAGGCGGATCAAACGGCCACTGCGTTTCGGCGTGGGAAGGCGCATCCGCTCAGGTCCGGCAGGACCCCTCGCGAGCCCGGAGACCGGCCTGGAACAGTTGTGTTGCATCGCGGAGGGCGATGTCGCGGCCGACAGGCGAAACCCCTGCTCCCGCCCCGCCCTTCCCCCGATGCGTTCCGACCACCGTGTCGTGTGCGGGTGAGCGCAGCGGAGGAACAATCGCTTGAAGCAAGGCTCGAAAGCCGCCACCGCGAACGCCGCGGCGACGCAGGCAACAACCCCCGACTTCGTCGACGTCCGGCACAGAACCGGCGCGCCCCCGTCCCGGTCGTCTTTCCATTGGAGGAACACCCATGCTTAACCCGTCCAGCCGTGCCCGCCTGCTGATTGGCCTGGGACTGGTGGCCCTGGTCGCCGCCACCCGCAGTCATCACTTCGCCACCCCCTACAACCTGCCGGACGCCTCCTGGGCGGTGTTCTTCCTCGCCGGCGTCTACCTGCGCTCACCCTGGCTGCTCGCGGGCCTGCTCGCCGAGGCCGCGCTGGTCGACTTCGCCGCCGTAACCTTGGGCGGCGTCTCCAGTTTCTGCGTCAGCCCGGCCTACGTCTTCCTGCTGCCCGCCTACTCCGCCCTCTGGCTGGCCGGGCGCTGGTACGCCGGACACCACCGTTTCGCCTGGTCCACCCTGCTGCCGCTGGTCGGCGCCCTGCTGCTTGGCACCGTGGCCTGCGAGCTGCTCTCCAGCGGCGGCTTCTATCTCTTCTCCGGCCGTTTCGCCGATACCTCCCTGAGCGGGTTCGGCGCCCGCCTGGTCACCTACCTGCCGGGGAGCCTGCAGTCGGTCGCCTTCTACGTGGCACCGGCCGCGCTGGTGCATGCCTTCCTCGGCCTGGCCGGCGGCGCGGCCCGGCCCGGGGCGGCGACGAAGCACCCGTGAGCTCGCCGCTCCCCCGCCCATGACCCCGCCGGCAGCAGCACCCGGCCGGCGCTGCCCCGCGTTGATGGTGGCGGCACCTGCCTCGGGCCAGGGCAAGACCACGGTGACCGCCGCCCTCGCACGCCATTACCGAGGGCGCGGTCACCGCGTGCGGGTGTTCAAGACGGGCCCGGACTTTCTCGACCCGATGATCCTCGGCCGCGCCGCCGGCGCCCCGGTGCACAACCTCGACCTGTGGATGGGCGGCGAGGCCCACTGCCGGGAACTCCTTTACCAAGCCGCCGGCGAGGCGGACCTGCTGCTGATAGAAGGGGTCATGGGGCTCTTCGACGGCGTCCCCTCCAGCGCCGACCTGGCGGAGCTGTTCGGTATCCCGGTGCTCGCGGTAATCGACGCCTCGGCCATGGCGCAGAGCTTCGCCGCCGTGGCCCATGGCCTCGCCTCGTATCGACCGGGGCTTCCGTTCGCCGGCGTGTTCGCCAACCGGGTGGCGGGCGACGGCCACTACCGCATGCTGCGGGAAGGCCTGCCGGTCGCGTTGAATTCCCACGGCTGGCTACCGCGGGAGGCCCACCTGAGCCTGCCCGAGCGCCACCTCGGCCTGCTTCCCGCCGCCGAAATCGACGACCTCGACGCCCGCATCAGCCGGGCGGCAGAGGCGCTGAACGGGCTCGACAGCGGCGTGCCGCCGGCCGTCGCCTTTGCCCCGGCAGCAGCCGCGGCGCCACCGCCGCTGCTGACAGGCAAACGTATCGCCGTAGCAAGGGACGCCGCCTTCGCCTTCCTCTACCAGGCCAACCTGGAGTGCCTGCGGGGCTTGGGCGCGGAACTGCTGTTCTTCTCGCCCCTGGCGGACACCCGCTTGCCCGATGCGGATGGGCTCTACCTCCCCGGCGGCTACCCGGAGCTGCATCTGCAGCGGCTGTCCGCAAACCGGGCCATGGCCGGGTCGATCCGGGCCCATCACGCCGACGGCCGGCCGATCGTCGCCGAATGCGGGGGCATGCTCTACCTGCTGCAGTCTCTCGCTGCCGCCGACGGCAGCCGTACCGAGATGCTGGGAGTGATTCCGGGCCAGGCGCAACTGCAGGAACGGCTGGCCAATCTCGGTCTCCGCCAGGCCACCCTTCCGGAAGGCGAATTGCGCGGCCACACCTTCCACTATTCGCGTCACACGGGCGGTCCTGCACCGCTGCTGCACGCCCTGTCGCCCCATGGCCCGGACGGGGCCGAGCCGGTGTACCGGGAGGGGCGCCTCACCGCTTCCTACGTGCACTGGTACTTTCCCTCCAACCCTGAAACCGCCGCACGCCTGTTCCTGCCATGAACCGATACGACGAGGCGGAGATTGCCGCCGTATACCGTGCCATCCGCGAACGCCGCGATACCCGCCACTTCCTGCCGGATCCCGTCGATCCCGCGGTGCTCGAGCGCCTGCTGTTGGCGGCCCACTGCGCGCCCAGCGTCGGCCTGATGCAGCCATGGCGTTTCCTGCGCGTCACCCGGCCGGAGTTGCGACGGGAGATCCACGCCCTGGTGGAGCTCGAACGGGCCAATACCGCCGAGGCCCTCGGAGAACGAGGCGAGGAATTCATGCGTCTGAAGGTCGAAGGCGTGCGCGAATGCGGCGAGCTGCTGGTGGTGGCCTTGAGCGACGATCGCGAGCGGCACATCTTCGGCCGCCGCACCCTGCCCGAGATGGACGTCGCCTCAGTGGCCTGTGCGATTCAGAACATGTGGCTGGCGGCGCGTGCCGAAGGTCTCGGCATGGGCTGGGTCTCGCTGTTCGATCCAGCGGCACTGGCCCGCCTGCTGCAAATGCCGGCCGACGCCAAACCGCTGGCCATCATCTGCCTGGGCCACGTGGAGGCCTTCTATCCACGACCGATGCTGGAGATCGAGGGCTGGACCCGTGGATGCCCCCTGGGGGAACTGGTCTATCACGACCGCTGGGGCGCGACGGGCACACCCGCGTAGCGCGCCGCCACGGCAACGGCTCCGGGGCGGCTGCCCCGGAGCCGTTGGCAGGAGTCAAATCAGAGCTGATCCGGCTTGGGCGTCGACGGATGGATGTAGGCCCACCCCTGGGCCTCGCGCACGGTGATCTCACCCACCCCCGAAGGCACGATGTGGATGAACGGATACAGGTCGTGGCGATCGATATGCCGTTCCCGCAGGGTGTTGGAGCACTGTGCCAGGATCACGCCTTCATCGGCCAGATGGCGCAGCCGCTTCTCGAAGCCGTTGTTCTTCACGTAGACGTCGAAACCACCGCTGTTGGCGATCAACTCCACCTTGATCCGCCCCTCCACCCGTTTGTCGTGCAGCAGATTCTCGATATTGTTCAAGGTCTTCTTGATTGCCTTGTTGCCACCGGCATCCAGCTGGAAGATGGCGCCGTAACTCGCTTTGCCCGACGCCGCGCCGTGGAACTCCCCGGCGGCCGCCTGGCCAGGCCCCCACAGCAGTGCCGCGCCGGCCAGGCCGGCAACCACGGCAAAACGCGCCTTGAGACGAATGCCTCGCTGTCGGATCTTCATCGATAACACCTCCATCACTCGTTATTGTTTGGGATCATTACGACACGGTCACATGCGATCGAGCCAGTTCCGCTCCTGCACGCAACGCCTCGGCCAACGTATCTGCAATAGAGGGCCGTCGCAATTATTTTTTATATCTACATTGTTAACTTTTATTAAGCTACATTCGCACACCATCCCATCACATACACGTATATCTACCAATCTCTTTTTGCATATGAAGAAGGATGGAATATTTTTGCGACTGCTAGCGTCATTGACAGGTAGCCACATACCACTTTCTAGCTTCGATCAACACAATTCAAACACTTGAATGTTTTATTTTCTTAAGCATTACCAAATCGTCTTGTTTTTCCCCATGAGATTTGTTGCTTGACTACGGCCGCGGCGCACAAAGGAGCAGCTGCGCTTGGCGACCACCACCCCGGACTCCCCATGGAGCAAACACCGGAAACTATCCGCCCAAGGACAAACTGGAAAGGAGGGCACTTCATGTCTGCAAGCCTCAGGAACTGTTTCGCCGCGGCCGCGGTGCTGGTCAGCGCGGCCACCCTGTCCGTCCCGGCCCGCGCCTATGAGCATCACCGGATGGCCGTCGACAAGGTCAAAGGCAGCCTATCGGTCATGGTGCTGGGCTCCGGCGGCCCGGAGGCCTCGCCGAACGGCCGCGCCAGTGCCGGCTATCTGATCTTCGTCGAAGGCAAACCGCGCATTCTGATGGATGCCGGCGGCGGCACCCTGAAGAGCCTGGCGCTGAGCGGCACCGACATTCCCAATCTCGACATCGTCCTGCTCAGCCACATGCACATCGACCATGAGGGCGAGGTCCCGGCCATGGTCAAGACCCTCTACTTCGACAACCGTGCCGCCGGCACCTTCCGTACCGCACCGATCAATTTCTACGGTCCGGGTGCCAATGGCGTGACCTTCCCGGCCGCGGTCTTTCCCCACGATGCCGACGTGCCGCAGTACCCGTCGACCAGCGACTACATCAACGGCCTGTTCAACATCAAGACCGGCATCGACCGCTACGTAAACATCTTCACCCGCGCCATCCACGCCGGCGTCCTCAACTACAAGGTGAGCGACATTGCCACCGCGCCGCCGCCCAAGGTGGGAGACCTGCCGATCAGCACGATCTACGACCAGGGCGGTCTGGTGATCAAGGCGATCCCGGTGATCCACGGCCCCTGTCCGGCGGTTGCCTACCGCATTGAATACAAGGGCCATTCGGTCGTCTACTCCGGCGACACCGACTCCCAGACCAACAACATGGTGCGGATCGGCCAGGGCGCGGACCTGATGATCTACGACACCTCGATCACCGACACCCTGCCCAACACCTATCCGGGTGACAAGGTGTTCTTCAGCCTGCACACCAAGCCGACCCGCATGGGCCAGGTGGCGGCGGCGGCCCAGGTGAAGACCCTGCTGTTGTCCCACATCACCCGCACCAGCGAGCCGCACCTCAAACAGATCGAAAAGGCCATCCGGGTACAGAACTTCCACGGCAAACTCCGTGTCGCCCGCGACCTGGCGGTGTACAACCTCGACGATCCTCACTGAGTCGGCATACGCCCGGGCCTGGCGCCCGCCTGCAACCGCGGGTGGGCGCTCCGCGCTCTCCCGCGCGCGCTCAGAGTTAGCTGCACGGCAGGCCGCCGGCAAGGTCGCAGCGGGACGACCAATAGCCGTCGAGGCCGAATACGCCGAGCGCAACGCGCGCAACCGGGAGTGGCTCAAAGCGTCGCATCGCCCGCGAGCGCCACGCCGCCGGCCTGACGGTGGCAATCCAGGCGGACCCGGGTTTCGACCTGCCGGAGACCGAGGAGGTCAACGCGCGCGACGATTCCGGCCACAACGGCTATACCGACTTCCTCGACACCCTGGAGAGGTAGACCCGGGCCTTCGCCGGCCAGGTGGTCCCGGTCCACGGCGACACCCACTTCGTCAAGATCGACAAGCCGCAGCACAGCCAGAAGGAGATGCTCGAGAAGTTCACCCGGGTGGAGACCTGCGGCAGCCCCAACGCGCGCTGGGTGAAGGTGACGCTCGACCCGGACAGCGCCGACGTGTTCCACGTCGATCCAGTGATCGTACCGGGCAACTGGGTTCACGCCCGCCGTCAAAGGACGGCCGCCGCCCGGCGGCCATCCCCTCCCCGGCGCCCTGTCCAGGGCGCCAGCGACGCCACCGAGTATCGCCCCCCGGGCTTTAGACAGTATCCTTGGCCATCGCCGGTGATTATCATGGTACCGGCCTCAAGACGGCTGTCTTAGTTCGCTCCGCGAGCACGGGAACAACAGCATAAGCCCGTGGCACCGCACGACTGAGGGGGGGCAGATGAAAAGATCCTTTCTGGTGATGCTCGGCGCGGCGCTGCTGGGTGCGCTGTTGCTGCTGATCCCGCTGCGCCCGCATAAACCTCCGCCGGTCCCGTCCACCGCAGCCAATACGCCCCCTGCGGCCAAGCCCATCCTGATCGCCCACGTGGCGCCCACCACCGGCCGCTTCGCCGCCCACGCCGAGGCGGACCGGCGTGGGGTGCAGATGGCGATCGACGAATTCAACGCCCACGGCGGCGTGCTCGGGCGGCCGATCGTGCTGGTCCTGCGCAACCCAACACTCGACAAGAAGGTGGCGACCCAGGTTGCTGCCGACTTGATCAAGAAGACCAAGGTCTCCTTCATGGTCGGTGCAATCCACTCCGGCATCGCCGCCGCCATGTCCGCCGTATGCCAGAAATACGGTGTCATCTTCATCAATACCAACTCCTCCTCGCCCAGCGAGTCCACCAGCGACGCCCATCGCAGCAAGTTCGTGTTCGACGCCAGCGCCGCCAATTTCGACCGCGCCCTGATCAAGTTCGCCCTCGACGGACGCAAATCCAAGCGGGTCCTGCTGCTCACCGAGGACTACGTCTGGGGCCATGCCAACGCGGCCGCCGCGCGCAAGTACATCGCCGAGGCCGGCGGCACGGTCATCGACGAAATCATCGTCCCCGAGGCGCTCAAGGATCCGGGCGCCATCGTCGCCCGGATCTCCGCCTCCGGGGCCGACGTGGTGGTGGTCGGCGTCACCGGTGACAACCAGATCAGGCTCTTCGCCCAGGTCGACCCGGCCCTGCTCAAGCGGCAGCTGTGGCTGCTGAACGAGGTGGACTGGCCCGAGCTCTATCTTGCCCCCGGCACCATGCGCCCGCTGTTCGGCACCACCTGGGCCTGGAACCTCAAGACCCCGGGCAGCGCCGAATTCGTCGCCCGCTACCGCGCCCGTTACGGCCACACCAAGCTCGACTACCCGGGCGACGTGGTGCAGGCCGCCTACCTCGCCACCAAGGCCCTGCTGACGGCAATCCAGCGCGCCGGCACCACCGACAACCACGCGGTGATCCGACAGCTGGAGCAGTTCCGCTGGAACGCGGCGGAGCGCATGCAGGACGACCCGGCCTACATGGACCCGGTCAGCCATCACGTGCAGCAGACCGTCTACATCGGCCGCTGGAACCCCCATGCGGCACGGCCCCGGGACGGCATCGAGATCATCGGCCACATCAGCCCGGCGCAGGCCCGCGACCGCAACGAGGAGCACACCCGACTGGAGTCCATGGAGGCGACGCCCGACTACGCGCCATGAAGCACTTCCGCACCAACCTCACGTTCAAGATCGCCCTGCTGGTGATCTGCGTGGAGATGATTGCCTTCGGCGTGCTGGGCTGGTTCTACATCGACCGCTTCAGTTCCGCCGCCGGCGATCAGTTGCGCTCACGTCTGCAGCTGGTCGGCCGGCTGATCGCCCGGGAGGAGTTGCAGATCGATGCGATCTCGCGGCGCAGCCTGATCAGCGACCTGGTCGGGGCGCAGTACCTCACGGGCATGGTCATCGGCGGCAACCGGCGGGTCATCGTCTCCACCGACGACCGCTACCTGGGACGCGCGGCGACCGGGATCCCGGGCTTCGATCCGCGCTGGCTCGCCCGGGACGCGCACGGCGTGCAATTCATACGCGGCGACGGCACCCTGACCGCCGTCATGCGGCTCAACGGCAGCGCCGGACGCTCGATCTACCACGCCGTGGTCACCGTCAGCACCGCGGCCATCGACGCCCAGCGGCGGGCGGTGGTGCTGCGCGGCTGGTCCGCCTCGCTGGCCTTCATCGTGCTGAGTTCGCTCGGCATCATCCTGCTGGTTCACCGCTTGGTCGGCCGCCGGGTGGAGGGCACCCTCGGCGTCCTCAAGGAGGTCGAACGGGGCGCCCTGGAGACCCGCATCCCGGTCACCTCGTCCGACGAGATGGGCCAGCTGCAGCTCGGCATCAACTCGATGATCGGCAACATCGGCGCCCTGCTCGGCCAACACCGGCGCAACGAGAAGGAGCTTGGCGCCATTCTCGAATCGATCAGCGACGGACTGATCGCCGCCGACATCGACGGCCGGGTCCTGCGCTCCAACGCCCCGGCCCAACACCTGCTGGGCGAGCGATTGCTGCCCGGGAAACGCCAGCCGCTGGACCAGGTGCTGCCGATGCCGGCGCAGCAGCAGGCCATGCCCTGGGAACGCTCCCTGCGCGACGGCGAGACCCTCCGCGGTATCCGTTTCACCCTCACCGACGCCGGGGGCCGGGAGCGCTCACTGGACATGACCTGCAGCCCGGTGCGCGACGCCGACGGCGGCATCATCGGCGCCGTCCTGGTGCTGCGCGACATCACCGAGCGGCAGGCGGCCGAGGAGCAATTGCGCCTGGCCGCAAACGTCTTCACCCATGCCCGCGAAGGCATCGTCATCACCGACGCCGACGCCAACATCGTCAACGTCAATGCCGCCTTCAGCCAGATCACCGGCTACAGCCGCGAAGAGGCCATCGGCCAGAATCCGCGCATACTCAAATCGGACCGCCAGGGCGAGGAGTTCTACCTGGCCTTGTGGCGCAGTCTGCTCACCCAGGGCTACTGGGTGGGCGAGATCTGGAACCGGCGCAAGAACGGCGAGCTCTACGCCGAGATGCTCACCATCAGCGCGGTGCGTGACGCCGAAGGCAAGACCCAGCAGTACGTCGGCCTGTTCTTCGACATCACCGTACAGAAGGAGCACCAGCAGCAGCTCGAGTACATCGCCCACTACGATGCCCTGACCCAACTGCCCAACAGGGTGCTGCTGGCGGACCGCCTGCACCAGTCCATGGTCCAGGCGCAGCGGCGCCGGCAATTGCTCGCCGTGGTCTATCTCGATCTCGACGGCTTCAAGGCGGTCAACGACCAATACGGGCATGACGTCGGCGACCGCCTGCTGGTCACCGTCGCCCACCGCATGAAGGATGCGCTGCGCGAGGGCGACACCATCGCCCGCCTGGGCGGCGACGAGTTCGTCGCCGTGCTCATCGACCTTGCCGCCGGCGAGGACAGCCAGCCGCTGCTGGAGCGCCTGCTTGCCGCAGTGGCCCAGCCGGCCCGCATCGACAACGTCGAGCTGCAGGTTTCGGCCAGCGCCGGCATCACCTTCTACCCCCAGACCGAACCGGTCGACGCCGACCAGCTGCTGCGCCAGGCCGACCAGGCCATGTATCAGGCCAAACTCTCCGGCCGCAACCGCTATCACCTGTTCGACACCGAACAGGACCGCAGCGTCCGCGGCCATCACGAGAGTGTCGAGAACATCCGCCGCGCCCTGCAGGAACGGGAGTTCGTCCTCTACTACCAGCCCCAGGTGAACATGCACAGCGGCGAAGTGGTCGGGGTTGAGGGACTGATCCGCTGGCAGCACCCGGAGCGGGGGCTGCTGCCGCCGGGGCTGTTCCTGCCGGTGATCGAGGATCACGCCCTGTCGATCGAGCTCGGCGAGTGGGTCCTCGACAGCGCCCTGACCCAGCTGGAGGCCTGGCGCGCCGCGGGCCTGGACATCTCGGTCAGCGTCAACGTCGGCGCGCGCCAGCTGCAGCAGGCGGATTTCACCGAACGCCTGCGCCAGCGCCTGGCCGGACACCCGACGCTCGGCCCCGGCGATCTCAAACTGGAGGTGCTGGAGACCAGCGCCCTGAACGATATCAACCACGTCTCGCGGGTTATCGCCGACTGCGCCGGAATCGGCGTCAGCTTCGCCCTCGACGACTTCGGCACCGGCTATTCGTCGCTGACCTATCTCAAGCGCCTGCCGGCGGACCAGCTCAAGATCGACCGCAGCTTCGTCCGCGACATGCTCGACGACCCCGAGGACCTGGCGATTCTCGAGGGCGTGCTGAGCCTGGCCACCGCCTTCCACCGCCAGGTGGTCGCGGAAGGGGTCGAAACCGGCGCCCAGGGCGAAATGCTGCTGCAGTTGGGCTGCGAGCTGGCCCAGGGCTACTACATCGCCCGGCCGATGCCGGCGGAAGCGTTCGCCGGCTGGGTGAAGGAGTGGCGGCCGGATCCCGCCTGGGCCGGGCTGCAGCCGGCCAGCCATGCCGACCTGACGCTGCTCTCCGCCGGCGTCGAGCTGCGCGCCTGGGTGCGGGAGCTGGAGGAGTATCTCACCGGCAGCCGGATGACGCCGCCGCCCCTCGACCGGCATCAGTCCCGCTTCGGCGCCTGGATCAGAAGCGAAGGGCATGCCCGCTACGGCGACAGCGCCGGCCTGCATGCGCTCGAGGAGAGCCACCGCCGGCTGCATACCCTGGCCGCGGAACTGGTCGGGCGGCAGGTCTCGTCCGACCCCGCACGGGTGATCTCGCGCCTCCCCGAGGTGCATGGGCTGCGCGACCGGATCCTGCGCGAGATCACCACCCTGCGCCACGACCCGGCAATGGCCTGAGGCAGCCAGGGGTGTGTTCCGGCGCTGTTCGTGGCACCGTAGCGCCAACACCCTGACGACCTCAAACACCCACCGGGGGAGAGACGCAACCATGAAAACGAGGCTGATGCCGCTGCTGCTGGCGGCCGGTCTGCTGCTGACGGCGGCAGCCACCGCCGGCGAAGCGAACCGACCGCTCCCCGAGGCCTGCCGGAACCACTGCTCGAGCGCCTACGGTACCCTGCTCGGCAACGCCGCCGGCGGCGTCCCGGCCTTCTCCAACTGCAACGCGAGCTGCGTCGTGCGCGAGCCCAACCGGCTGCACGGCACCTACACCGGGATCAAGTGGCAATGCGTGGAGTTCGCCCGCCGCTGGCTGCTGGTGCACGACCATGCGGTGTTCGCGGACGTCGACGTGGCCGCCGACATCTGGAACCGGATCGATCACCTGGAGCGGGTCGGGCGCGAGGGGCGCATCCCGCTGCAGAATCATCCCAACGGTTCCAGCGAGGCGCCGGCCCCCGGCGACCTGCTGATCTACGCCAGGGCCTACGAGGGAACCGGCCACGTCGCGGTAATCACGGCGGTGAACCGCGCCGAGGGGGAGATCCGGGTGGCGGAAGAGAACTATCGCAACCGGCCATGGCCCGGGAACTACGCGCGCAAGATCGCGCTGCTCCGGCGCAACGGCCGCTACTGGGTGCTGGATGCCTACGTCCTGGGCTGGAAACACCCGCTGCACTAGTCGCGGGCACGGCGAAACGGGCTGGCCGCCATGGCCCCGCACGGAGACCGACGGCGTTCACCTGCGGCCTGGGAGACCCGGCTATGCTGCAGTCGCCTGGAATGGGCTGGTACGGCTCATCGCCGCGACCTGGGCCCGGCTGCGCCAGGCCGGCTGAGGCCGCTCACACCGCCGCCCGGCTGCCCGCGGCACCGCCCATCTCCTCTTCCGCCACGGCACAGCGATTGCGCCCCGCCGCCTTGGCCCGGTAGAGGGCGTCGTCGGCGCGCCGGATCACCTCCTCGATATCCTCGCCGGGCCGCAGCTCGCTGACGCCGACACTGACGGTAATCGGGAACGGCAGCGCAGCGCCCCCCTGAACCACCGCCGCCGCCTCGTCGGCGTAGAGCAGGCGCAGACGTTCGGCGACGCCAAGGGCCCCGGCGGCGGCGGTGACCGGCAACAGGGCGACGAACTCCTCGCCACCGAAACGGCAGAGCACGTCGCCACCCCGCAGGCCCCGCGAGGCCGTGCCCGCGAAACGCCGCAATATGTCGTCGCCGCCGCTGTGGCCAAGCAGATCGTTGATCTGTTTGAAGCGATCCAGGTCGATCATCAGCACCGAGAGCGGATCGCCGCTGCGCTGGGCCCGAGCCACCTCCTTGTCCGCGATCAGGGCAAAGGCCCGCCGATTGAGGGCGCCGGTCAAGGGGTCCTGGTTGGCATGCCGGTCGAGATCCTCCTTCAGCCGCTCACCGGTCATCAGCACCATCCCCAGGGTCACCGCCACGGTCATGCACAACCACCAGAGCAGGCGCAGGGCCGCCAAGCCGTCGGGATTCCACGGCCCGCCGCCGTCGCCGGGCTGCATCGCGGCCGTGGCGCTGGCGAGGAAAAAGGCGGCGTTCAGTGCATAGACCCAGCCGGTGGCACGCATGGCCGGCCGGCCACGGGCGGCGGTGCTCGTGAGTTCGCGGGCGATCAGCGCCGAGACGAGGGCAAGCAGCAGCGAGTTGCTCCAACTGCGCAGGAGCAGCGAGTGCTGCAGGTCCGCGATGACCACCGGCACCAGCGCCGCGACCGCCAGCAGCGCCAACAGCCGCGGGGACAAGGGCCCATGCCCGATGAAGCGACGGAATCCGTCCCAGCTCAACACGAAGCCGACGGCCATCAAGAGTTGCGCCAGGGAGAGGGACAGCAGTTCCGGCACCACGCCGCGCAGCACGATCAGCATCAGCGCCAGCGCACCCAGGCCGCCGGCCGCGGCCCAGCGGCCGAGACCCGGGATGCTCGGCTGCATCCGCCACAGGAGCAGCCGCGCCGCGCCACAAAAGGCCGTGGCCAGGGCCACGGCGACCAACAACGTGCGAATATCGAACTGCATAGCCGAAAGCGGTTCCTTGGCGGCGGTCATCGGGTGCCGCCGGCACGGCGGCAAGCGCCCATGGGGCGAAAAATACCGCCGGCGCATCGTATGCCGGCTCCACGCCCTGCCCCGAGAAGCCCCGCGGGCCCCTACCGGTGGAAGCAATATTAAGCCATGCGAATGGAGGCTGTCGCGTACCACCAAGCAACGCTGCACTCATCGCGGCGATGGCGGGGCCGGCACGCGCCGGCCCCGCCTGGCGGAAGTCAGCCGGAGGAGGAGTCGCCGACGACCAGCCGCGGACCGGCGTATTCGATGCAGTTGCGCCCGTTCTGCTTCGCCTGGTAGAGCATCTTGTCCGCGGCGTCGACGAGCGAGGCGGGGGTCGTATTCTCCGACGGGACGATGGTGCTCACGCCGGCGCTGATCGTGACCAAGTCACTGCTGCCGGATGCGGCGTGGGGAATCTGCTTCGCCAGTACGGCCTCCCGGCAGCGCTCGGCGAGCGCCAGCGCCGTTTCGCGGTCGGTCTTCGGCAGCATCAGGACGAACTCCTCACCGCCGTAGCGGGCGAACAGGTCGGTGGCGCGCGAGGAGACGCCGTCCAGGGCAGCGGCCACGGCCGCCAGGCACTCGTCGCCCATGACGTGGCCATAGTGGTCGTTGTACTGCTTGAAGTGGTCGATATCGATCAGGACCAGCGACATCGGCTCGCCGCTGCGCTGGGCGCGGGCCCAGGCGACCTCGATGGACTGATCGAACATGCGCCGGTTGGCCACCCCGGTGAGGGGGTCGTGGAAGGAGAGCGACTCCAGTTGCTTGTTCAGGCGCAGCAGCACGTCTTCCATCTTCTTGCGCTCGGAGATGTCGAAGATGAAGCCGACCAGGGCGGTGGTCACGCCCTCCTCGCGCAGCACGTGCACCACGTCGCGGACCCAGACGTAGCCGCCGTCGGCGGTCAGCGCGCGGTAGTCCGCCTCGTGGTCGACACCGTATTCGGACTGGGAGATGCACAGGTTGGCGGTCTTCTCCCGATCGTCGGGATGGATGCGGTCGATCCACTCCTGGGCGGTGGCCCAGCTCTCCGGGGTCCAGCCGAGCAGCTTCTCGATCTGCGGCCCGATGTACTCAAATTCCTTGGTCACCCAATTGAGCTTCCAGGGAATGGCCTTGGTCGATTCCAGCAGCGTCTTGTACAGACTGTCTTTGTCGTGATCGATCGTTGCCATGCGCGCACCCTCCTCGTGGGAAATCGATTATAGGGAATATCCCGTGAATTTCCCGTTTCCGGCGCGGGGCGCCGCAAATAGCCGATAGCGCCCTCAATCGGCGGGCCAGGCCCGGCTCATCCGTGTAATCAGATCGATAAGCAGCGGCTGGTCCATGCTCGCGAGATGGCCGGCGTTGAGCACCTTGGTCCAGCTCAGCAGTCCCCCGTCCTGGGTGTAGCCCAGCACCCGTCCGCCCGGCGCCTCCTGCCACTGGGTGGTTTCCGCGCGCCGGAAGGCCTTTGCCGCCCTGCCCTTTAGGCGCTCCAGCCAGGCCCCGGTGCCGATGAAGTTGCAGTCCTTGGCGTCGTTCAGCCCCGAGATCACCATCACCTGCAACTCCCGCCGCAGCAGTTCCTCCACCGTGCCGGCGTAGGAGTCGTTGACGCCGAAGGCATAAAGGTTGCCGATCGCCTCCGACCACGAGGCCGCGACCGGGGTCCCACTATCGACGTGAAGCGCCCGGCGCACGTCGGCGCGGTTGATGTAGTCGAGCACCGGCTGAAACGGCGGGTCGCCCGTTTCGGCGATGTTCGCCATGTACAGCCCGCACAACCTCTGAATCGCCTCGTTGACCTGCGGCAGGTTGTGTTCGTACTTCCGGTCCAGGGCCTTCTTCTGCTTGGCGGTGATCATCCCGTGGCGATAGGCGTAGGTCGTGTCCGTCGCCATCTGCACCACGGGGTCGACCCAGCCGTCGCAGAGAATCACGCTGCGCAGGTCGAGGTGACGGCCGCCCTTGTGCTGGTTGCCGTCCAGAATCGCCTTGGCCAGCAGCGGCAGATAGGTGCCGGCATAGGACTCGCCCGCCAGCACGATCGGGTTGTCCGCGATCTCCGGATGCCGTTCGAGGAAATTGAGCAGGGCCTGGTAGAGCTGCTCGATCCCCAACTCCACATTGGCCGGCAGCAGCGCATCGTCGTCGCAGAAGGACAGGGTCACGCTCAACGGGTGCTCGAAGATCAGGTAGTTGGCATGCCGGTTCCAGCCGTTGGGGTTGGGCGCCAGCCTGAACGCCTCCGGCTTGCCCTTGCCGCCGCGCGGCTCGAAGCGATAGGGGCCGTTCTCGATGAAGAAGCCCCACAGGCTGCTCGAACCCGGGCCGCCGTTGCTCCACAGGATGGTCGGCTGCTTCTCGTAGCGCTCCGCGCCGGCAAACCAGTAGAACAGGCCGGCGTCGGCCGCGGGAGGCTTCGCCCGCTTGGGGTAGATCGAGGCGTAGCCGGCGAACTGGGTCTCCTTGAGCTCGCCGATACCGGGCAGGCGGGTGACCCGGTCGTCCCCCGCCTGCTGCCTGCCGCCCCGTTTCCCGGATCGCTTTCCGCTTGCGGCCGCCACCTCAGGGCTTCCAGTCCGGCACCACGCCGCGGGCCATGCTGAGGGACTCACGGTTGTACATCAGCACGGTGTCGGCCGCGGCCATCGCCGAGTCGGCCACGGTGATGCCGTACTCGCCCACCAGGGTGCCGTCGCCGTGAATCGTGTAGGACGGCGTATACAGCGCGTGGCCATAGGGAATGCGGAAGGCGGTGAAGTGATACCTGCCGTCGGCCAACCGCTTGCCGATGACGATGTAGCCGCCGCACTCCTCGGACAGCGGGATGTGCACGTGGGGGAAATTGTGGGTCTCGACGAAGATGCCACCGCCCCCGTACTTCTGCATCAGGAAGCCCTGCTTGTAGTCCTTGGTGTAGTCGTAGCGCATCATCGCGATCTGGTACTGGGCGGAGGTGACGCCGAAGACCTCCCCGTTCTCGACCAGTTGCAGGCCGTAGTGCCTGACGTTTTCGCGGGTGGCGGTCACCGTGGGGATGTGGAAGCCATCGGGTACCAGCAATGCGCCCATGCTGCCGAAGGTGTTGGCACTGCCGCCATGGACCACCTCGATGCCCTTCTCCAACGCCTGCTGGCTGGTGAACCACTGCGCATCCACCACCGCGTGCGGCGTGTCGGTACTGCCCTTGGCCAGCACCTTCTTCCTGGCCAGGTCCAGCTTCCAGTTGGTTGTGCCCGTCTCGAAGAAGGCCACCTCGCCGTGGGTACTGAGGACGACCTTGTGCTTGTCCGGCTCCTTGCCCTTGACCGCATAGCGCGTCAGCTCGACGCTCTGCACGATGGCCTTCTCCAGCAACCCCTTCTTGTACTTTGCCTTCTTATCGTTGTTCTTGCTCATCACACTCCCTCGTCATTGCTGTGGCCGGCCAGGGAAATCGGCCCCTTGGCGGCGCCTGCACCGGCCTTCCCGCAGCTTCGCGTCCGCCGCCGCCGGCTGTCAAGCCGCGCCGCGGACGCATCCGTGTCAACGCATTTGCGCCTCGGGCGTTCAGCCAGGTACGGGGCCCGCGACCCCGACGGCACTGATACGCCGGCAGACACCCATAAGGAGAATTCCGATGCATACGCCATCGAGGAGCGGCCCGTCGGCCGGCCGCGGCATCACCCTGACCCTCGCCGCCGCCCTGTTGTCCGGCAGCCTCCAGGCCGGCGCCGAAACGGCGCAGGCGCCGCGCAGCGAGCTCTGGCTCGATCTCTCGCGCGATTCCACCGCGACCACCACCGTCGGCAGCGACCTGCGCCTCGCCCTGCCGTCCGCTCATGCCATCCTGTTGGGCGCCGCCCGCACCACCTCCCCCGCGGACCAGGGCGACCTCGATGTGCGCGCCTGGCACCTGGGCCTGGCCGGCCCCAGCGGGCGTCCTCTGGGATACGGCCTGCGCTACGACCATTCCGGACAGAGCGGGGTCCTCGAGAGCGACCGCTTCAGCCTCGCCCTCGACCTCAACCGCTCGCAATGGTCCGTGAGCCTACTGCCGGAGGCGCGCAGCATCCGCCTCTATACCGACCCGGGCATTGCGGTGAAACGCCGGGTGGACGTGGGCGCCTTCGGCCTCGGCGCGTCGCTCTGGTACTACGGCCCCGGCAACTGGATGTTCGGACTGGAGGGACACACCTATTCCTATTCGAAAAACCCGAAGGCCCTCAGCAGCTACCGGGCCAGCCGGGTCTTTTCCGGCAAGACCCTGACCATGTCCGAGGGCCTGCTCGACCACAGCGAAACCGTCGACGCCGGTTATGCCTTCGAGAACGCCGACCTGACCCTGGAGGGCTCCCGCTCGGTCTCGGCGGTGGACTCCACCGCCTCCAACGTGGTCGCCCTCAAGGGCAACCTCTACCTCTTCGACCCGGTCCGATTCGGCCTGGAACTGGGTGCCATCAACTCGCAGCCCGACAGCGCCTCGTATTACGCCACACTCTCCCTCGGCTACGCCTGGTGACCACCGGCCGGGGCCGCGAGTCCCTTGCTCAACCCGTGGTTGACCTTAAACCTAACTACAAGGTTTAGACTTTTGCCACAGCCCGAGGAGGAGCCCATGTCCGACCTGACCATCGGCCGCCTGGCCAAGGAGAGCGGTATCGCCGCCGAGACCCTGCGCTATTACGAGCGACGCGGCCTGCTGGTGGCGGACCGGCGCACGGCCTCCGGTTACCGCCTCTACCGGCCCGAGGCCTCGCGGCGCCTGCGCTTTATCCGCCGCGCCCAGGCCCTGGGCTTCTCCCTCGACGAAATCGCCGAGCTGCTGGCGCTCGGCGATGACCCGAAAAGGAGTGCTGCCGCGGTCAAGGCGCTAACCCGCTCCAAGATCGACGACATCGAGCAGCGCATCCGCGACCTGGAGCGGATGAAGGCGGGGCTGATGACCCTGGAGCGGCGCTGTCCCGGCCACGGTTCCACCCGCGACTGCCCGATTCTCGAAGCGCTGAACCTGGACGAGACATGAACGGCCCCGTGGCGGCACCATGCGCAACGGCGGAAGGGAACGATCAATGAAACAACTGGAAATCGGCGTCGACGGCATGACCTGCGCCTCCTGCTCCGCAAGGGTGGAGCGGGCGCTGGCGAAACTGCCCGGGGTGGAGCGGGCCGCGGTCAACCTGGCCACCGAGCGCGCCCAGGTCAATTACGACGAAGAGCTGGCCGGGCCCGCGCAGATGGCCGAGACCATCCGCGAGATCGGTTACGGCCCGGTGCTTGCCGACTACGAGCTCGGCGTCGGCGGCATGACCTGCGCCTCCTGTTCGGCGCGGGTCGAGCGGGCCCTCAGGCGGCTCCCCGGGGTGATCGAGGCCAACGTCAATCTGGCCACCGAGCGTGCCAGCGTGCACTACATCCCGGCCATGGCCGGCGCCGAGGACATCGCCGCGGCGATCCGCGACGCCGGCTACGAGCCGCGGGAGAGCGGGGACCCGGCCCAACGTGAGGCCGGTGAAGAGGCGGCCCGCGAGCAGTCCCGCCGGGCCATGCGTCGCGACCTCCGGCTGGCCGCCCTGCTGACCCTGCCGGTGGTGGTGGTCGCCATGGGCGGCGCCTTTCTGCCCGGGCTGGCCGCGGCGCTGAAGTCGATCATCCCGTCCCAAGCGGCGTGGGACTGGGGCCAGGCACTGCTCACCACCCTGGTGTTATTCGGCCCCGGGCGCCGCTTCTTCCGCCCGGGCTGGATTGCCTACCGCCACCTTTCACCGGACATGAACAGCCTGGTGATGACCGGCACCGGCGCGGCCTGGCTCTACAGCCTGATCGTGCTGCTGTTCCCCGGCTGGTTCCCGGCCGAGGCGCGCAACCTCTACTTCGACTCCGCCGGGGTGATCGTCACGGTGATCCTGTTCGGCAAGTACCTGGAGGAGCTGGCCAAGGGCCGCACCTCGGCGGCCATCCGCAAGCTGGTGGGCCTGCAGGCCAAGACCGCCCATGTACTGCGCGACGGCGTGGCCCAGGACCTGCCGGTGGCCCAGTTGCGGGCCGGCGACCTGCTGCAGGTGCGTCCCGGTGAGCGCATTCCGGTGGACGGCGAGGTGCGCGACGGCGAGAGCTACGTGGACGAGTCCATGCTCACCGGCGAGCCGGTGCCGGTGGCCAAACGTGCCGGCGAGCGGGTGGTCGGCGGCACCGTCAACCAGCACGGCCTGCTGCAGGTGGAGGCGACCCAGGTGGGCAAGGCCACGGTGCTGGCCCAGATCATCCGCCTGGTGGAGCGGGCCCAGGGCTCGAAGCTGCCGATCCAGGGCCTGGCCGATCGCACGGTGCGGGTGTTCACCCCCACGGTGATCGCCATCGCCGCCGTCACCTTCGCCGTGTGGCTGCTCTTCGGGCCGCCGCCGGCCATCACCCTGGCCCTGGTCAGCGCGGTGGCGGTACTGGTGGTCGCCTGCCCCTGCGCCATGGGCCTGGCCACGCCGGCGGCGATCATGGTCGGCACCGGCCGCGCTGCCGAACTCGGCGTGCTCTACCGCAAGGGCGAGGCGCTGGAGTTCCTCTCCCACGTGGACACGGTCGTGTTCGACAAGACCGGCACCCTGACCGAGGGCCGGCCGCACCTCACCGACATGGTGGTGGCAGAAGGCAGCGAGGACGAAACCCTGCGCCTGGCCGCGGCGGTGGAGGCGGCGAGCGAACACCCGCTCGGCCTGGCGATCGTCGAGGCCGCCCGCGCACGGGGCCTCACCCCGCCGGCGATCGGCGACTTCCGCGCAATCCCCGGCCACGGGGTGGAGGCGCGGGTCGACGGCGTCAAGGTGCTGGTGGGCGCCGAGCGGCTGCTGCGGCGGGAGGGCATCGACAGCGGCGCTCTAAGCACGCGCGCCGCCGCACTGGCCGCAGACGGCAAGACGCCAATCTATCTGGCGGTGGATGGCCGCACACGGGCCCTGCTGGCGGTGGCCGATCCGCTCAAGGCGCGTTCCGCCGCGGTGGTGGCCGCGCTGCGCCGGCGCGGCCTGGAGGTGGTGATGCTTACCGGCGACAGCCGCCACACCGCCGAGGCCATCGCCCGCCGTGCCGGCATCGACAAGGTCGAGGCGGAGGTGCTGCCCGAGGGCAAGGCGGCGGCGGTTCAGGCCCTGCAGCGGCAGGGGTTCCGCGTGCTCGGGCCGACGCTCCGCGATCAG
>CAZMMH010000006.1:0-220 GCA_964567315.1 uncultured Gammaproteobacteria bacterium | reverse complement strand
TGCAGCGGCAGGGGCGCAAGGTGGCCTTCGTCGGCGACGGCATCAACGACGCGCCGGCCCTGGCCCAGGCCGACGTGGGCATCGCCGTGGCCACCGGGACCGACATCGCCATCGAGGCCGCCGACGTGACCCTCACCCACGGCGAGCTCTCCGGGGTGGTCACCGCCCTGCAGGCGGCGCAAAAGACCATGGCCACCATCCGCGGCAACCTGTTCTGGGC